>JAGMEL010000308.1 GCA_023128195.1 Caldifarciminota bacterium
TCAACCCTGAATGAGCCGTAGAATGTGATACCTGCATCTTTTGGTTTGGCGATGATTTCATACCATCCAGTTGGTGCCTTTGGGTCGATTGAAACCTTAAAATCGAATGAACCATAACTTGAAACTGAGATATTTTTATTGAGAATCTCTTCATCCCTTGCGTTGAATACTTTGAGACCCACTGTTTTAACAATGTGGGATACCTTCCATTGTCCCCGTTTCTTTTCCCTTATAATACCTTTGATGTATACATCCTCACCAGCTTTATAAATACCTCTCTCAGTAAAGACATACCCCTTGAATCTTTCTGGTTCTGGACGCCAGTCATACGAAATGCCAAAATCATAAGGATATATACCAGTTCCTTCATTAGATGCAATAAATGTCTCATCATTGCCGCTTTTTGCAAATACCCATATCCTTGGTTTATCCCAATTACTTTCTGGAACCATACCCAGTACTTTCCATCCTGGCGTTTCAACAAGCCCGTTCTTATCAGTTCTACCCTGCCACATAATGCGATTTTTATCATTACGTAATTCAACCTGGGCATTGGAGATTGGTTTTGCATTTTTTAATGTTGTAACCCAGATAAGATTATTCTCTGATGAAAATTTACCTGATACGCCAATATTTGTAACCTGTAACAATCCTCTGAAATAACGTCGCCTGTGCCGCAACTTTTTTAACGCATCAATCTCAAAGAAAACATAGCCCTCATTTCTGTTCTGTAGAATTTCCTTTAATTCAAGAGGAAGCGTAGACTGCTTATTTCTTTTATCTTTAACATTCCATGTTTCATCAATGGCATAATTGAATACAGGAGAAAAGCTCTTCCAGCCATAAAACACATTTTTTCCCAAAATAGTAGGTATTATTTGATCACGTGTTAAGAAAGCCAATCTCTTGCGCACCTTTTCGACATTGACAACAGTTAATGGATGTTGTTTGCTTGAATACGATTCAATAATTCCTCTTCCTGTAGGAATTGTTATGCGCGGGTCATAATCAGTCGTCTTGAATGTAACTTTAATATCCTTACCCAGTTTGTTATTAAATCGATCAGTAAGTTCTTTGCTGATTAAGACCTCATACTTTGTATCCGGTTTAAGGGGTATATAAAGATAAAGCCGATGTGAAGAATTGGTCCAGTTTGCATAGTGTTCAGGTATTTTGATTTCCGGCTTAAACGTAATATGTTTAATAAACTCCTGGTATACTACAGGATTGCTGAATTCGAATTTAACCGACTTCTGGGGATTTTTGATCTTATCATCAATACCTATGAATGTAAAATAATTATATGTGGAAAAGACCATAGTACGCTCGTGTTCCATGCCAAAATCACCGAGTGCGCCGGGTAGACCTTCTTGTAATTTGACCATGACCTTGCTTTGTATTGGCAGATTGTCATCAGGGTCAATAACAATTGTTTTTTCTGGTTTCCAGTATTCACCCAGATCTTTAGACTCTTGTTCTGTTAAACTTCTGAGTTTGAATGGAATTTGTTTTTTAAATCCTTTATCATCCCCGACCATCAGTTTTATATATGGCTTTGTTTTATCGGGTGACATTTTCTGGTTGAATAATAAATAGATGTTATGGTCTAATTCTACCCATTTTTGATTATGATAGGGTTTTGAACTAATGAGTTTTGGTCTTGCCGTTGTAAATTCCCAGGCATAATCTTTTTTGAGTGTTGTGCCCATAAGAGACTTTGTTCCCTTTGGAACAACACATCTGTATTTTGTTCCACCGATTAAAGGTTCATCTGGAATAAAGAAAAGCGTGGATGTGCCGCGCCATCTAAACCTTCCTTTTATTTTAGGTGAAATTCTTAATGGACCTTTTTTTTCAGATTCTGGCACGCCTTCAAGCGGAACCATAGGTTGATTAAAGGATACCATAATTTCTCTTACTTCGCTTAAGTTTTCAGTGCCTGCTTCAGGTGCTATATAAAGCACTTCAACATCTCTCTTTTCACCTTCAGGGATTTCGAAACCCGCTTCAAAAGCTTCTTTTTTTGGACAGGATAAAGAAGTTAATATAATGAATAATAAAAATAAAATAGATAATTTTTTCATAATACCTCCATATTTAAGTTTAGCTGAAAATTTGGTGCTGTCAATGATAACAGAAAGCAGCAACAATAAAATAAATCACAAATTTCAAACATGAATTTTGGAAAAATTTGAAAGGCATCGAGCGGGAATAATTGATCCAGTTGTCATTACGAGCCCCCACACCAATGTATTGGTGTGGGGGCGTGGTAATCTCATCTTTACGGAAGGCGTCAGAGATTGCTTCGCCCCGCGGAATGCGGGACTCGCAATGACAGAAGGAGATAAAGGCATCGCGCGTAAGGGCGGTGGTTAAAATCTTTTTAAATCTTGTTTTTCAAATGTCCATTCTGGGGTGTGTAGTGTGTCACCAAAGTTTAAACTGTACCAGGGACTCATGCCTGGATCATTCAAATTTTGCAGAATATGTATATCCTGGGCAGGCATAAAGCTCTGGCATAAAAGAAATATCTTTTCACCTGTTATTTTGTTTATTGCCAAATCCACAACAATTATAGCATGTCCTGGAAATCCTGCCTGGATAAAGATATCACCAATCACCATTTCGTTGATGTCGCCAACTTTTCGTAGTTGCTGGTTCAGTGAATAGGTACCAGCATACATAAAGATAAATTTTAGATATTTCTTAAGATTTTCATGCGATGAATCAGATTCTACCTGCATGTGCCAGGTTACTGTATTACCACTGACTCCGGGTCTGTAACCTGATATCCATTTTCTGAATGTGATAACATCGCCATTTGTGATTTTAAATTTGATTTTATCAAAGTCATTTTTGGAATATAAGAATTCTGCATAGAGTCTTATTATGGCATCAGCACATTGCTGTAAGTCTTGTGCACCTACGTCAATATCTACGACCGCATAGTGACCACCTTGATAGGATTTTTCAGCACCATTATGTAAATAGATTGGCGGGTTGCCTTGTTTTAAGGGGAGATTTCCGAGCCAGGATTCAAACGGGCCGATTTCAGCAGGAATTCTTTCATATCCCTCAGGTATCTTAACACAATTTATTAATGCGTCCTTCTTATCATAATTATTAAACCACGGATAAATATGGACATTAATCTGGTTCTGAAAAAAATATTTACCAGCAATATCAACT
>JAGMEL010000309.1 GCA_023128195.1 Caldifarciminota bacterium
TCAGTGATAATTTTGATCTTCGCATTGGAAGACAGCGTATTGCCTGGGGTACAGCAGATAAACTCAACCCTACAGACAACCTAAATCCACCTGATCTTGAAGACATCTGGGATTTTGGAAGACACCTGGGATCTGATGGTATAAAAGGTTCCTATTATCTGGGAGATTTTACGTTTACCGGCGCATTTATTCCAATATTTACACCGGCAGTTCTGCCACGGGGCGACTGGGCTGCTGCTTTATCATCGCCTATAGACATTCCTGAAGGATTGACCTTGAGAAACTTAAGTGATTCAATTATTATGCCAATGAATAAACCTAAAGAAAGTTCAGTAACTGGTGTTAAAATTGCAAAAAATATTCTTGGTTACGATTTTTCTCTAAGTTATGTCTATGGTTGGGATTATCTGCCTTTAGTTCAAAAGGTTGTCTTCACGCCTACTTCAGTTCCAGGAGAGGTTGATATCCACAGTGAACTCGTCTTTCCAAGAATGCATATTCCAGGGATTGATATGGCAGGTTCAATTATGGATATTGGAATCTGGGTGGAGGCCGCGGTTTTTTTTCCGGAAGAAATTGAACTGATTATTGATCTTTCTAATTTAGGAATGGGTATTCAAAACTCAATCGCCTTAGCTGATGACCCTTATGTGAAATATGTTGTTGGCGCTGATTACACGTTTAAGAATGGCGTATACATAAATGGTCAGTATCTACACGGTTTTATTCATGAAAGAGGAGAAGATAATTTAGAGGACTACTTTATTTTTGGTATTGAGAAGAAGTTTTTTAATGAGGAATTAAAAATCACTATCAATGGAGGTGTAGAAATCAAAGACCTCAGTGATTTTGAAAACAATTATGCCTATATGTTTTCACCTGAAATTGGATATTATCCTATAGATAACACTGAAATCAAAATTGGTATAATGCTAATAGACGGAACAGACAACACAACATTTGGTAGGGTAAAAGAAAATGACGAGATGTCCATTAAAATAAGTTACAGTTTCTGACATTATTAGAGTCGAATAGATAAGTTTGTTTATAAAGAATCGAATATGTTCAGATGACGGAATTCGCGATAAACTATTCAGGTCTAATGTCATTGTTCTGTGGTGCGGAGGCAGATCATCTATGATTTGGTTTGAAGAAACAATGAGAGTGCAGACGTTCGATTTAGCACTTGTTGGATAAGGAAGAAATATGAAATACAAAGTACAGTTCCATAGTAAACGTGGCTACGTCAAGACTGTTGTCAACGAGACTATCACTTCGGGACTTGGAGAGCAAATAGCAGAAGAGACAGTGAAGATAGCTCAAGAAAACAACTCTAACCTTCTATTAATAGATGTGCGGAAAGTCAATATTGAGACCAATGTACCCGAAATCTACGATCTTCCGGGACGTCTTGGCGAAAAAGGCAATCTATCTCGTCGGTATATGCTTGCCCTTGTTGTTGCAGAGGATATTGATGATCCTGAATTTTTTGAAACAGCTTCAGTTGACAGTGGGTGCGATGTTAGGGTATTTGATCGACTTAAAGATGCAGAAGAGTGGTTAGTCTCTAATTGAATTCTTCACCTAACTAATCTGTGAGGCATTACATGAAATTGCAGCTACTAGGCAAAAGGAGATTTTGTGGTTGGTAAGTTTTTATTGTTGGCTCTTTTCGGTATTGCTATGGCTCACGTGGAGGGCGTAGGTGTGGTCTATCTGCGTAAGGTGCTTGGAATTGGAGACCTAGAATCAAACAACGTAGGGCCTAAGAGGTTTTCTAAGCAATACCTCTTTATTGAGAAAACACGGGAAGTGGCTACAATAGTAATGCTTGTGACTTTAGCTCTCCTGGTTGGAAGCACTTGGGCTGATAAGGCAATCGTCTTTCTTAAAATCTTATCTATTCTGGGACTTGTATTTTCATTTAGAATCTTTATTACACAAATCGTGATTTCAGTAATGAAGTAAAGATTATCTTATGTTTTCAGATAAAACGTGTCTTCAACTGAGCAGCGATTTG
>JAGMEL010000031.1 GCA_023128195.1 Caldifarciminota bacterium
GATTTGGGCAACACGCCCTCGAGATTTGACCCCAAAAACATCCCCCAAAAACTTCAAGGTGTCCAGAGGAAGCGTTGTAGATTGATGCAATCATTTTCTTTGAAGGTTATCCCTTCTTTTTTTAGCATTTGTTTTTGAAGTTCATATCCGTGCCCGGGTTTCAATGATATACTACCCTTGCTATTTATAACCCGGTGCCAGGGGAGATTCTCTTTACGAGAAGATGAGTGCAGTATATAGGCAACCTGACGCGCTGCCCTGGGGTTACCTGCATATGTCGCAATCTGCCCGTATGTAGCAACTTTTCCTTCGGGTATGTTTTTTATAATTGCAATTACTCTTTGAAAAAATGTTTTTGGCATTAGGTTTCGCTGTCAAAACCGATAAACTTCTTTTTCAGACCCTTTACAAGTAGTTTTACAATGAGACTGGCTAGTAAATTTTTAAACCAGTTTATTGAAGGCTTTACCTTATTCATTTGTGGATTGGACAAAACTACCTTTGCCAATCCGGTCTGTTCTTTAAATGTCAACATTTTCTCTGTATGGTTATGATACAGGAAAATCATTGGCTGTCAAGAATGAAAGGACCATCAAACATTCGTTTTCAAATTGCTTTGTTTCTTAAGAAAGTGAGAAAATAATTTAGTTCTCTTGACAATGGAAAGAATTTTTGTATAATTATTTGCAAATGATTTGCACTAATTATTTGCAGAGGAGTAAATCATGAAGTTTAGATTGACTGATTTGAGAAAGGAAATTTTAAGTGTTATTGATAATGCAAGAAAACCGCTAAATGCAAAAATAGTTAAGAAACGATTAAAATCTCAACCTGATTTTTCTTCAATTTACAGGTCATTGGACTTTCTTGAGCGACAAAGATTTGTATACTCGGTTTCATTTTCCGGAGTAAAGTATTATTTCACAAGCAAGAAAGGTAATGGACACTTTTTGATTTGTAAAGAGTGCAGAGAAATTCTTGAGTTTAAAGATTGTGTGGCTGAAAGCCTGCAGAAGAGAATACAACAAAAATATAATTACAAGATTAGCGAACATGTTCTTTATTTTGAAGGACTGTGCTCAGAATGCCAGAATTACTTACACAGAAAGTCTAAAACAATGAGTTAGATAATATAAATAAGAGCATATTATGCAGCGATATATTTTCTTTATACTATTTATAATATTAATATTTACTACAGGTTGTCCCCAACAAGAAAAAGAATCAGATAAAATCAATGTCGTAGTAAGTATCATGCCTTTAGCAGAGTTTGCTGAAAAAGTCGGCAGGGATAAAGCAAGTGTGTCAGTTATGGTGCCTCCAGGTGCATCACCACACACTTATGAACCAACACCCGGTCAATTAGTAAAAGTAAGCAAAGCAAAATTGTATGTGAAGGTTGGCTCACCGATTGAGTTTGAGTTGGCGTGGCTTGATAAGATATTATCAGCGAATAAGGATATGGTTGTAAGTGATGCATCGTATGGTATAGAACTTATGAATATGGCACATAAACACCATCATGAGCAAAACGAACATTCCCACACGGGAGATGATCCGCACATATGGCTCTCTCCAAAAAATGCAAAAATCATGGTTGAAAATATTTACAATGGGTTTATATCAGTCGATCCCGATAATAAAGAATATTATGCAGAAAACAAAAAATCATATCTTGAAGACCTGGATAGCCTGGATCTCGAAATTGAACAATTATTAGCAGATAAAATAAAGCGGAGATTCATGGTGTATCATCCGGCTTGGGCTTATTTGGCAAGGGATTATAACCTGAAGCAAATTTCTGTTGAAGAAGAAGGGAAAGAACCAACGGCACGAAGCATTCAATTTCATATTGAACAGGCCCGGAAACAGAATATAAAGGTTATCTTTGCATCCCCACAATTTAATACTGAGGGTGTAGAAGTAATTGCCCGCGAAATTAAAGGGCAGGTTGTTTTGATTGATCCATTAGAAAAAGATTATATTACCAACATGAAAAAGATAGCACGAGTTTTATCAGATGTAATGGAGTAAAAAAATGAAAAACGGTGTCATAGTTGACTTGCAACATATATTCTTTTCGTATGGAGATGTGCCTGTATTAGAGGATGTTAGCATTAAGCTAAAGCAAAATGATTTTCTAAGTATCATTGGCCCGAACGGTGGAGGTAAGACTACAATTCTGAAGATTATTCTTGGTTTGATTGAACCGGATAAGGGTAGTGTTTTTGTCTTTGGGAATTCTCCAAAAGCAGCAAGGAAATTCATTGGCTATTTGCCCCAACTCTTTACCTTTGATTATGATTTTCCTGTAAGTATAATGGATGTTGTGCTGATGGGCAGATTGGGAAAACGGGGTTTGGGAAGGAGCTACACAAAAGAAGATTATCAGATATGCTTAGAGGCATTAGGTGAAGTCGGTATGGAATATTTAAAGGACACCCAGATAGGTGATTTATCCGGCGGACAAAGACAACGGGTTTTTATTGCCAGGGCTTTAGCTACAAACCCTAAACTATTACTTCTGGATGAACCTGTAGCCAGTGTCGACACAAGATGGCAGCAGACCTTTTACGAATTACTACAGGAGTTAAATAAAGAAATAGCTATTATCATGGTTACGCATGATATTAGTGTAGTTTCCACATATATTGATAAAATAGCATGTCTTAACAGAAGATTATATTACCACGGTTCAAAAAAAGAAGGTATGCATAAAATTTCCGAAATGTATGAATATCCCGTGCAATTAATTACCCATGATACTCCGCACAGTTCTTCAGGGGAGAGGACCAATGATTGAGATCTTGCAATATGAATTTATGAGAAATGCACTTTTAGCAGCTATTCTAGTCAGTATTGCTTGTGGTATTGTTGGAACTTTTGTTGTGGTCAAAAAAATAGTATTTATCAGTGGAGGGATAACACATGCTGCGTTTGGTGGAATAGGTTTAGGATATTTTCTTGGTATCAATCCTATACTAACTGCGATACCGTTTAGTCTGCTGTCTGCAATAGGCATAGGTGTAATAAGTAAAAGAACCAAAATCAGCGAAGATTCGGCAATTGGCATATTGTGGGCAGTTGGTATGGCAATAGGGATTCTTTTCATTGGATTGACTCCGGGTTATGCACCGGATTTATTCAGTTACTTGTTCGGATCGATTCTCACCGTACCTTTTTCAGATATTATTATTATGATTGTCCTTGATATAATTATAATCGTAACAGTGCTGTTTTTATATAAAGAATTTCAAGCCCTGTCATTTGACGAAGAGTTTTCAGAGATTACTGGAGTGCCTACAAGAGCTTTGTATTTACTCTTACTCTGTCTTGTGGCTTTAAGTATTATCGTGCTTATCAGAGTAGTCGGTGTTATTCTTGTCATCGCATTGTTCACTATTCCTACAACCATAGCCAGGCAATTTACCAATAAATTAAAGAAATTAATAATCTATTCAATATTGAGTGCTACAATCTTAACAGTAGCGGGGTTATGGTTTTCTTACTTTTTTGATTTGCCATCAGGAGCCGTTATTGTTTTGGTTCTGGCGTTTGCCTTCTTTGTTTCGGCTTTAATAAAACGGTTGCGTACAAAAACAGATGCTTTTTCTTAAACCGGTAATATACTGGCCCGGGGATGCATCAGGAATAGGTGTTTGATTTTCTTGACTGGACTATAAATATAAGTAAGCTTATATAGATGGCTCTTGAACGTTTACAAAAGATTATTGCCCGGGCAGGTATTGCATCCCGCAGAAGGGCTGAGCAGTTGATGTTGGAAGGCAGGGTTACGGTTAATGGTAAGGTAGCAAACAAACTCGGAATGCGCGCAGATGCAGAAGTGGATCATATCAAGGTCAATGGAAAGCTGCTTCATCCCGGTTCAGTGCCAAAACACTACTTTGTTGCATTTAAACCGCAAAGGATGATTACGTCACTTGCTGACCCTGAGGGTCGGTCTACAGTAGCTGATATGCTGCGTGCCCAGAAGATACGCATAAGGGTTTTTCCTGTTGGCAGGCTCGATTGGGACGCGGATGGTCTTTTGTTACTCACAAATGATGGAGAGCTCGCTAACCGCGTGATGCATCCCCGAACACACCTGCCCAAGATTTATTGGGTTAAGGTGAAGGGGCATCCGAGTGAACAGGTGTTAGAGCGGCTTCGTAAAGGTGTTAAGATTGAGAAGGGCGTGCAGACTTTACCGACAAAGGTCATCAGAGAACGCGTGACTGAAGGTAATACGGTATTCAAAGTTGTTCTAATTGAGGGTAGGCATCATCAGTTGAAGAAGATGTTTGAGCGTGTCGGACACCCGGTGCGCGCCATCCGCAGAATTGCCATAGGTTCTTTGTCCTTAGGCCAGTTGCATAAAGGCGAGGTCAGGCGGCTGGCTCCGGCTGAGTTAGCACGCTTGAAAAAAGAATTGGGTATGGAGTGATAAGGGAAGAGGAAATTTTTGGACTTATTCTGTTGTTATTGACTCTTTAAAATTTCAAGATATAATTTATCTGTGAAGATCGAAAAATTGTATTCACGTTACAAGACAATTATTTCTGATTTTCATGACTTTATGGAGTTTATAAAGCGACCGCTTGTTCAATCGTTTCGTGTAAATACTTTAAAAGCAAAAAAGAACGAGATTCTATTATTACTAAAAGATTTAGAATTAAAATCATTGCCATTTTATAATAACGGGTTTTTATTACAGAAAAAATCGAGCCTTGGAAATCACATTACACATAATTTGGGCATGATCTATATACAGGAGATTGCCTCAATGATACCGGTTGTCGTACTTGACCCAAAACCTGGTGAGGTGGTGCTTGATTTATGCGCAGCACCTGGTTCAAAGACAACACAGATCGCTCAATCAATGGAGAATAGCGGATTACTTGTAGTAAATGAAATTAATAGAAAAAGAGCTCAGGGGTTAATTCATAATATTAAAAGATGTGGGTTGTTGAATGATGCTGTTATAATCCTACGTGGACAGAGAATCGATAAGATCTTACCTGATTATTTTGATCGCATTTTAATTGATGCTCCGTGTAGTGCTGAAGGAACCATAAGAAAATCTAAGGCAGTTTTGTATCACTGGGGATTAAAAAATATTCAGAGGATGGCTAATATCCAAAAAGGATTAATAGTTTCAGGATTCAGGGCATTGCAGCCCGGCGGAACAATGGTTTATTCAACCTGTACACTTGCTCCTGAAGAGAATGAAGGAGTGGTTGCATACCTGTTGGATAGATTTCCTGAAGCAGAAATAATGCCGATTACAATACCGAATTTTAAAATACGACCCGGAATTACCAAATGGCAAGGTGAAATCTTTGACAAAAGGTTAAAATCTTGTACACGTATTTTACCTCAAGATAATGATACCGCACCTTTTTTTATTGCCAAGATAATAAAGAGGGGTATGTATAGACGGCGCATCGATTATATGGGCAAAATTGAATTTCAAGGTTCTGCTGTTGAACATTTTTACCGAAGATTTGGCATTGATCCAGAGCGGTTTAAAGGATATTCTATTTTCCAGAACAAGGGTATGTCTTTTATCTCGACACCCCAGGTTTATTCATTCTGGGAGATAAAAACGATTAGAAAAGGGTTGGAATTTGCTAAGATCTATGGTCAGGAAATAAAACCAGATAATGATTTTATTCAGATATTTGGAAAAAAGGTAAATAGAAATTATTATGAAATAAAGGAATATCAATTAAAGAAATTCTTACAAGGTGAAACAGTTAAAATAGATTCCAGTCCAGGGATTAGTAAGGGATTTGTAATTGTAACTTACAAAAAAATGCCGATTGCAATAGGTAAATACAATGGCGAAGAGATAAAATCAGAGGTAAAAAGGGAAAGAAGGATACCGATGTAAGATGGTCAGTGGGTAATGGGTTTGGATGCTGGAATTTTTTGTGAAACCAAATGTTCTAAAATTAAGAATTTGGAGCTTGGAACTTGTTTCTTGGAATTTGGAACTTAGTTTATGGAAAATAGGTTTGGGTGTAGAAGCGGGAAATTTCAGTTCCAGCATCCAGACCCTTAGCCATAAAACCATCTGTTCGGTATGCATTGACTAAATCACAAATTTTAATATACTAACAATATGACTGATCTTAAGAAAATAAGAAACATCGGACTTGCAGCACATATTGATGCAGGGAAGACAACTACAACAGAGAGGATATTGTTTTATTCAGGTAAGATAAGAAGAATGGGTGAAGTTGATGAGGGTTCGGCAACAATGGATTGGATGGAGCAGGAGAGAGAACGGGGTATTACAATCACATCTGCTTCAACGACTTCCTATTGGAAAAATTACCGTATAAATATTATCGATACACCAGGGCATGTTGATTTTACAGTTGAGGTGGAGAGATCAATGAAAGTACTCGATGGATTGATCGCAATATTTTGTGCTGTTGGTGGTGTGCAGCCTCAGAGCGAGACAGTGTGGCATCAGGCAGATAAGTACAAAATACCGCGTATTGCCTTTGTAAATAAAATGGACCGGATTGGCGCAGATTTTGGTCGGGTGATAAAAAAGATGAAGGACAAATTATCATTAATGCCTTTGGTTCTTCAAATTCCGATTGCTGAAGAAGATAAATTTTACGGGTTGATCGATATTATTGAAAAGAAAGCCTTTTATTGGGAAGAAGAGACACTGGGTGCAACATATAAAGAGGCTGAAATTCCTGAAAATTATAAAGATATTACTGCGCAATATCGAATCGAAATGTTTGAAACTCTTGCAGAACACGATGAGGAGCTTTTTGATAGTTATTTCGCCAAAAAGACTCTGCCAGTTGAAAAAATAAAATCGGTTATTAGAAAAGGGACAATCAATATGCACTATTTTCCTGTCCTGTGTGGTTCTGCATTGAAAAACAAAGGTGTACAAAAACTTCTTGATGCAGTGCTCGATTATCTTCCGTCGCCAGTTGATCTACCTCCAGTAAAGGCATTTAATCCAAATACATCAGAAGAAGAAATAAGAAAGCCTTCGATTGATGAACCGTTTTCAGCGTTTCTATTTAAAACTCAAACTGACCCGCATCTTGGTTTATTGTATCATATTCGGGTCTATTCTGGCCAAGTTAATAGCGGCGATAAAATACTTATTTATCCGCCAAAAAGAATTGATAGAGTTGGCAGATTGCTATTAATGCATGCTAATAAAAGAGAGGAAAGGCGATCCCTTGCTGTTGGGGAAATTGGTGTTATCATAGGTCTGCGAGAATGTAAAACTGGTTATACTCTATGCTCAACCAAACACCCAATATCCTTTGAGGCATTGAAATTCCCTGAGCCAGTAAT
>JAGMEL010000310.1 GCA_023128195.1 Caldifarciminota bacterium
TTTCCTCAAATATTTCGCCCTGCCCCACACGTTGGAGTGCCTCAAGGTAATCTTCACTATGGGCAAGAAGAAGCTTGTCATATTCAAGGGATGGGGGGCTTTTTAGGGTTATATGTTTTAGGTCCAATACCCCATAGCGACGGCAAAGTTCGAGGGTCTTCTGGGAGCGTTCAGGCTTAAAAGGGTGGTCTGGTCCAAAATCATACCGGGCAAGTTCATTTGAATAATAAAAGATGGAGTGCAATTCATCTTCCCTGCATTGTTATTATGTAGAATCTTCCAATGTATCCCGAATCAATTCCTTTAACCTACCTGGATCAATAGGTTTGGTGAGATATAGGTTGCAACCGTACTTTTCTCCAGTTTTAACATCCCTCTCATCGGTTTTTGCTGTAAGCATAATTATCTTGACCTTGCTCATTTCATCATCTCGTTTACGTACTTCACAGCAGACATCAAAACCTGTCATTTTGGGCATAACCACATCCAGAATCAACAGGTCAAAGCGTTCTTGATCCAAAATCTCCAATGCCTCCTGGCCTCGAGTAGCTACTCTAACCTGATGTCCCGAAGATTTAAGTAGTTCCTTCAGGGCCTCAAGCACTAATATGTCATCATCTACTACCAAAATTTTATGAGACATTGTCTCCTCCCGGGTCCTGTCTAATATCACCTCTCTCACATCCAGCCAGATAAACGGGCAGGCTTACTATAAATATTGTACCTTTATTCAATTCGCTATTAACCTCAATTTTACCATGATGGGCCTCTACAATCCGATAGCTGATGGAAAGTCCAAGACCTATGCCTTTGTCAGTGTCTTTTGTGGTAAAAAAAGGATTAAATATTTGTTCTATCTGTTCTTGTGCAATCCCAATACCGGTATCGCTGACTCTAACTTCAACCTGCTGGCCTTTTTGGATGAGGTCTGTTTGAACGGTCAACACCTTTTGTGGGCTTCCTTCCATGGCATCCCAAGCATTGGAGATGAGATTTAATAAGACCTGCTCAATTTGATTTTTATCACCCCACACCCTGGGCAAGTTCTCACCTAATCTTATTTCCAATTCAATACACTTATTGAGCAATTGTTGTCGAGTAATCGCTAAAACTGACAATACAACATCATTAACATCCGTGGCAGTGAATTCAACTTCAGAATGTCGAGAAAACTCCTTGAGTTTCCTCACAATCTTTTCGATCCTCCTATTGCATTCCTTGAGAAGCAAGACCCTCTTTTTTAACTCAGGATTATCCTCTGTCTCCCTTTCTAATAAATGGAGAAAGGTATCGGATGCCATCAGGGGGTTATTGATCTCATGGGCCACACCTGTTATCAGGTCACCAAGGGCTCTCATCTTAACTGCCTGGATCAATTCTGCCTGGGTGGCAGACAATTTTTCTGAAAGTTTTTTTCTGGCACTAATATCCTGTAATACCCCCATAGTTCCTACAATTTCACCATAGGCATCATAGAGAAGTGTGTCGGAGGTTCTAATGGGGATAATTTTATCTCTGACTTTCATGTCGAATTCATAATCCCGTATACGTCCAAATTGCTTAAGTTTATTCATGATTTGACGTGCCTGATCAATTCCGTCTTTATAATAGATAGATATATGTTTCCCAATAATCTGGTGGCCACGTAATCCAATAAGCTCC
>JAGMEL010000311.1 GCA_023128195.1 Caldifarciminota bacterium
TTGAAGAGAAGATAATTCGACGTGTGGGTGAGACCCAAACCCGAAAAATTGATGTTCGGTTCTTATTTGCCACTAATAAAGACCTTGAAATTGA
The DNA here is from genome assembly GCA_023128195.1 of Caldifarciminota bacterium. Lineage (GTDB taxonomy): Bacteria > Hydrothermota > Tepidihabitantia > SM23-42 > SM23-42 > SOIY01. The sequence continues at coordinate 95 of JAGMEL010000311.1, forward strand.
GGTGGAAGAGGATAGATTCAGAAAAGACCTGTTCTATCGTATCAATGTCTTTAGTATTGAGGTCCCAACATTAAGAGAAAGGGTAAGTGATATTCCAGTACTTGCTAACTTCTTCTCAAATAGATGCGCTAAAGAGATAAATAAAACTATTAAAGGGTTTACACCCGAAGCAATGCAAAGTCTAAAAGAATACTTGTGGCAAGGTAATGTTAGAGAACTGCAAAATGTTATTGAACGGGCAGTTATAATAACAAAGGGGCAGTTAATTACCACCCGGGATTTGGGTTTTGAAAAAATAAAAGACTCTGAAACCATATCTTTAAAAGAGATAAAAAAAGAGGCAATAATCGAGGCATTAAATGCAACAGGCTGGAGTATAAAAAAAACAGCAGATATGCTCGATGTCAATCGAAGGACAATTGAGAGATATCTTAAAAAATTTAATATTAAAAAATAAAGACCGGCAGAATTAAAACCTTACAGATTGACTGAAAATAAGGAGTAGGGAGTTTCTCTCGACATTGAGCTCGAGACGAAATGTACGCCCGTCGTATTTTGAAGTTTTGAGGTTACGAGGTTCAGAACTTCTGAACTTCCTAACTTCTTAAGTTCATCTTTTCTCAGTTAATTAAATGCTTTACTCCTACAAATTTCGTGGTTCTCGATCACCCTACTTAGAACTGACACCTCTTGTGGTGTCACTCCGAGAAAGGTTATGCTGTCATCCCTTAAAATATTTAGCCTTCAGGTTTTCCTATGCGGATAAAAGCTCCCGAAATCTCATTGGTTTTTTCTGACGCAGACCAGGTCTGCTACTCCATTTTTTTGAATTCTTAGATAAACTGATAATAAATGCGACATCTCTAAAAAATGCGACAAAATGTCGCATTCGACCTCTGGCAAATGCAATACTGATAATGATTTGCAAACAGGTATAAAAATGCGACAAAATGTCGCATATTTGAAAACAAAATTTTTACCAAATCTATTAAATATCCCGAAATTTCAGGACTTCTTTACCTGGCACAAATTTTGCTATTTAAAACAGCAGATGGAGGTAAATATGAAGAAAATTTTAACTTATCTGTTGATAATCTTTATTTTTGGCAGCATCTTTGGTATTGCTGTCCAGAGTGTTAATAATAATATAAAAGAGGATGCTCCAGTAATTGGTTCGGTACTTGAGTTCATTAGCCCGGCAATTGCCTATGCAGATTCATTTTTTGGCCCTGATAGACCTGAGCCGCCGCCAATTTGGTAATTTAGGAGGTTATAATGAAGTCATCACGAATTTATGAAGTCAAAATGCTTGATGGCACAAGGTACAAGGGCGAAATTGCATACAAAGATGAAAAAATGGTTGTGCTCAAATTAAAGCAAACGCCCCGAGAACCGAAATTACGCCTGTTTTACAACGGTATTCTTTCGATTCGCGAACTGGGTTGGCAAAAAGCTTTTGCAATGAGATAATGATTAGCGCGATAATAATTAATGTCTTTTTAGGAATATTTATAAAAAATAATCATTTGAAATCTTTTTGATTGTATTGTAAAGAACCTTCTGTAAATTAGAGTGGAATATCTGAAGGCGAGGGCGATAAGGCACACATACCTTCTCTTTTCCTTAAGGAAGCTGGATATCAATCCAGCTTCCTTAATTTTCTTCCTATAATCCAGTAGAATTAGTTATTGACATATTTTGGTGTATCTATATAATGTACTATAATTGTTACAAAATAATATCAAAATTCAAGTACTCGTTGTATTAGGTTTTTTAAAAGGGGGTATTATGAAAAAAAGAAGTATTGTATGTGATGATAAAGAACAAGTAATACTGATGCTCATTATGGCATTAAAAAACACCTGTAAAATTATGAATATAGAAAAAGCACTTGAGATAGTAGGAGAATAAGCAATGTCTCGCATTGGTGAGTTGCTTATCAAACACGGTATAATTATACAGGAACAACTTGATGAGGCACTTAAGTTACAGAAAAAGAAAAAAAAGAGACTCGGTGAAATATTAATAGAGTTGGGATATCTGAACTCAGAAGACCTGCTCTGGATGCTTAGTGAACAAGCCGACATACCTTTTGTAGAAGTACGACCAGAGATGCTGGACAGCCAGCTTATTAACAAGTTTCCCGAGGATGTATTATATAATTATTCCATACTCCCTCTTTATGAAACCGAGGATAAAATTTTTATTGCTGTTGCCGACCCGGCAGATTCCCTTATTGTAAAAAAATTGAAAAGGTTTATTACAAAAGAAGTAATTACGTCGGGCGCTGATCCGAAAAAAATCAAGCAATCACTAAACAAATTCTTTTTAGCACGGCAGGCAGAAAAGGCTAAACAAAAAGAGCGTGAAGCCAAAGCAACTATCAAAATCACAGCTAAAAATGCTGTAGTTGAATTCATCGATGAATCGGGAAAAATTACGAAGAAAAAATCGCGTGTCGAAATTATAATAGGTATTGGAAAAAAGGAAGGAGGAAAAAAGTAATGGTTGAGATACATACATTATTAAAGCACGTTGTTACGTCAAAAGCAAGCGATCTCCACATAAGTGCTGGTTCACCGGTTATGATGAGAGTTCACGGTTCAATGAAGAAATTTGATAAAAACCTAATTAATAAAGAAACTGTTAAAAATTTGATTTTCCAAATACTCACAAAAGATCAGGTTACGAGTTTTGAGAAGGAACATGAAATCGATTTTTCTCTTGAACTACCTGATATTGGACGTTTCCGAGTAAATGTATTCCATCAACGACAGGGTATTGGTGCTGTGTTCCGGGTTATCCCCTATAAAATCCCAAATATGCAAGAACTTGGTTTACCAAAAGTCATCACGAAATTGCTCGAACTCGACATTGGTTTAATTCTTGTCACCGGGCCAACCGGAAGTGGCAAATCTACCACTCTTGCTGCAATGATCGATCACATCAATACTAATAGAGAAGGCCATATCATTACAATCGAGGATCCAATCGAATTTATCCATAAATCCAAGAAGTGTGTTGTCAACCAGCGTGAAGTTGGTAGTAACACACACTCTTTTGCAAATGCCCTAAGAAGTGCCTTGCGGGAAGACCCTGACTATATTCTCGTCGGTGAAATGCGCGATTTAGAAACAATAGCACTTGCCCTGACTGCTGCTGAAACAGGTCATCTTGTCTTTGGCACCCTCCATACCAACAGCGCACCAAAGACGATTACAAGGGTAATTGATGTCTTCCCGACAACACAAAAGGATCAGATAAGAGTACAACTTTCAGAATCATTGCAAGGTGTTATTGCCCAAAGACTATATCCAAGATCAGATCAAGCCGGCCGGGTTGCTGCATTTGAGATTATGGTCGCCACACAGGCGATACGCAATCTCATAAGGGAACAGAAAATATTTCAGATTGAATCAGTAATACAAACCCGCCGTCAACTTGGCATGCAAAACCTTGAGCAATCGAAAAGAAAACTCGTTTCTGAAGGAAAATTATCGCCTGAGTTTTTAAAAGAACGCTTGACTTTATATTAATCTGTAAGCAAACATTAATTCCTTAAGTCAAAATCAAAAAAAGTGAGTTTTATTGCTTATCTGTATATGATGTGAATTATATCAAAAATGATTGTAATCAGTCAAACTTAAAACCTTTCTTTTCAAAAAGTTGCAAACAAACGTCTACAATATCAGCGTCATAAAGGACATCCTTTTCTTTTGATATTTCTTCTAATGTTACTTCCAAACCACGGGCTGGCCTGTAAGGACGATGTGAAGACATGGCTTCCACCACATCAGAAACAACCAGAATCTTCGCCTCAAGAAGTATATCTCCTTTCTTAAGTCCCTGAGGATATCCAGAACCATTCAAACATTCATGGTGCTGGAGAACAATATTGGCAACTGGCCAGGGAAATTCTATTGTTTTCAATATATCGTAACCAACCCTTGGATGGGTTTTGACCAAAGCTAATTCTGATTCAGTCAATCTACTCGGTCGACTGAGAATCTCAGCTGGAACATATATCTTGCCGATATCATGGATAACTGCTGCCATGTAGAGTCCCCTGATTTGATCATTTGGAAGATTCATTTCCTTGGCTATAGCAGAAGATAAATTAGCCACACGCTGCTGATGGCCAGCAGTATAAGGATCCCTCATTTCGACGATCCGTGCTATGGCATAGATAGTGCTTTCCATGATTTTCTGTAACTTTTTAAAGCTTTGTCTTAATTCCTCCTCGGCTTGTCTGCGTGTGGTAATATCTATATCTGCACCTCTGTACCCGATAAGATTTCTCTTTTCATCAAGCATAGGAACTCCGCTTGTTGAAAACCAGACTGTTGTGCCATCCTTGTGCACGTTTCGATTTATAAATTCACGGAAAATTTCTTTTTCGGAGAAAACCTCAAATGCCGCGCGCTTCAGTTTTTCTCGATCTTCAGAATGAAATAGGTCATAAAAGCATTTTTTAAGCATTTCTTCAGGTTTGTATCCTAAAAACCTCTCAACAACAGAACTCGCATAGGTGTATCTTCCTTTAACATCAACTTCCCAAATCCACCCCAGGGTACTCTCTGCTATAACTCTAAACCTTTTCTCGCTTTTACGCAACTCTGTCTCTACACGTTTGTGCCTGGCTTCGGATGCCTCTAATTCGGCTACGCGTTGGCGCAACTTTTTAAATTCTTTTATTAAATCTTCTCTTTTCTTATCTTTGTTATTCATTTTTATCTATCGTACATTTTCTCCTTATCTCACAAATCCAATAAGACTTAAGTATCAATAGAATATTATATATAGATTCTATAAAGTGTCAATAGAGAAACGCAAACGTTAACACACATCGTTACCACTTTTTTATCATCCACTGTCTTCCGCATAAAATTCGGAAGTCACATCGGTAACACTCCTTCTCAGGATCAGGTGTTGAATCAAAATCAATCGCTGGATCTAATATCTCTTGTATAAGTGTTAATATAGCTTTCTTATATAGATTAAACAGGTTTATTTTCTCATGCAAAGCCAACTGCTCTTTAAATAACAATTTTTCTTTTATTATCTTAGAACCTAATATCATCAAAGAGCTGTTAATATCATCTATCGAAATATCTTTGTTTTCATCAAGATAAAGAAGCAGATAAAAAGGTAACTGAACCGACCCAAGAGTTTTAAACCATTCTTTCCTCTTCGAGATATCGAAATTCTTCGGATTTGGCATAGCAGCATCCTTACCGGTTTTATAGTCGATAATGTAAATATTTCCATCTCTTTTATCGACCCGGTCGATTCGCCCGGTTAATTTAATTTTATATCCGGATGGCAATTCGAGTAAAATTTCCTTAGATTGCCTGTACTTTTGTCCGGGATAAGGCTTTTTTCTATTTTCACACTCCAAAATTATAATATCCTTATATTTCTTTTTATGAAAGTCAAGTACGTGTTTCATCCTTTCCTTAATCTGAGATTTAATAAGATAAATAGACCCGATATCCGAACGTGTAAAGGATTTATTAAATTCATCTTCGACCATCTCCCCAATTTTCCTATAATCCTCCTCTTTAATAACGAGTTTTTTTCCTACTTTTAAAATAAAAAAGTTTTGTAGCACATTATGAACTTTTGAACCTATATCCTTTGGTTCTAAATCGTCGGTTATTTCCTCCTTTTCACGTAACTTTAAAATATTTTGATAGTAAAACTTAAGCGGGCAATGAAGATAAGTATCAAGATTAGATGGCGAATAGCTAATATTTTCAATAATATATTCCATTACATCATCATTTTTCTTTACAGATTCAGGATCCCTTTGAGAAAAGTGAACTTTGAAAAAGACTTCACGGGTTGGTATTTCTAATTTTTGCGTCTTCTTTTGTAATTCCCAGATTAATCTTTCAACAAATCTGCTCTTTTCCTTATCCGCATTCTCCACATAATAAATATTGACCTGTTTTGCACCACCCAGAAGCGTATTAAAATAGTACCTTGATATTTTCTCTCTTTCTTCGTGAGTTGGAAGTGTAAGAAATTTTCTCACTTTGTAGGGCAAAAGGGTATCTTCTTTTTTGGTACGGGGTACTATCCCTTCGTTAACATCGAGGAAATATACCGTGTCAAATTTAATGTTTCTTGTTTCAAGAAAACCCAGAACCTGGAGACCTTTAACCGGCGTACCAGGAAAGGGATATTTGAGTGATCGCACGTAGTTTCTTAATAGCCGAAAATAACTTTCTGTTTTCACAAATTTTTCATTTTTAAGGTTAGAGGTTTTAAGTTCATAAAGCCCATCAATCATCGTTTTGATAAAAGGTACTGTATAGGGATGCATATTTGCTTGGCTGTTCTGAGATATAAAGGAAATAGATTGGAGGAGTTTATCACTGAAGTCTTCAATATTTTTTATCGTCTCGAATGGTTTTATAAGTATCCGATGTATATTATTTAGATGCTTTTTAATCTTTACCCGGTCAATTTTAGCACATTCAGAAGTTGCTAGCTTTCTTACGCACCCACTAATGATTTTTTTATCTTCTTCGATCTCCTTTAACTTAATGAATCTTCTTTTCTGCTGTACAAATTGCTCTTCAATCGTGTGAAAAATGATTCTTGTCGGATAACTTGCTCGGTCTAAGTAGATATTCTTGACATAAGGATGTAATACGAATTTTAAATAATCAGGGATAAAATAATCATCGCCATCTCTTGTTTCCATAAGTTTTCCCAATGTCTCGATGAGTGCATAAACAGGAGTGCGAAAGAGTGGATAACCCATAGAAATGTTGTATTCATTTTTAGCAAACCCTAATGTATGTTGAACAACAGGAAATAATGTGTCAGCTGAAGGAAGCACAATTAAATCTTTGCGAGTAAAATCTTCTTTTTTACATATAATTTGGTTGAGTGCGAATATTTCTCCGTGTACATCCATTGCCTTGTAAAAATTAACCTCAGCACCCTTCGACTCTGCACCTTTTTCTTCAACATCGACATGCAATTTTGAAATTAATGATTCTATTCCCGGGCCCTTCTGAAAAACAAAACTCGTATTGTTTTTCTTGTCTAATTGTTCGAAAATTTTCCTTTCTGATTGAGTGAGAGCAAAAAAACCAACAATTAATATCTTCTTGAAAATATCTAAATCTACCTTTTCTATATTATCAGCAACCCTTCTGTATCTTGAAGCCCTGGTCGATATATTGTTTTGAGAAAAAAACTCATAAAATGATTCATATAGCGTGGATAGCGATGTCAATTTTTTCTGAATCCTTACCGGTAACGTCTCACCAGCAATCGCCTCTATCCCTTTCAGTTTTGATGGTTCTATCAACTCTATATACATTTCCTCAAAATCCGAGAATATCTTAAATCCCCAGGGAAGGAAATCATCAAGGGTTAGGCAAACCTTACTATCATTAATTAAATTTTTATCCTTATTAATTTCAAATAGGATAGCTACGCCATCAATTGCATTTATTATCCTGTCTGTATATCCAAGATAATCATACATAAAGTCGATAAACTCATCCATAGAGAGAATCTTAGGAGCCCTAAACGAAGATTTCAGCACATCTGCAAGATACTTTCGTAAAAAGTGAGAAGGCCTTTTTCCTGGGAAAACAATAAGATTTTCGAATAAATTATCCTTATCTTTCAGAAGAAGATCTCCTACAAACTCCACAATATCCAGGGATGGAGAAATAAGCAAACTCTTCATTTCACTTCCTCTACTTTCCTGGCATCAATATAAGCAAGGTATCCTTTAATTGTTTTTTGAGGATTGAGTGCACGCAGTATTTTCATATAATTTATCAATTGAGTACGATAATACAACGTTTCCTCTTCACCAGTTTTAAAATCAATTACTGTTATTCTATCCGGGTCGATCAC
>JAGMEL010000312.1 GCA_023128195.1 Caldifarciminota bacterium
TGGTTGTTCTTCAAAAAACTTTCTTACTTCCGTTAAATTAAGGAACTCGATTATTACTTTTTTTACTTCTTCTCGGTTATAATGTTCTTTCCTCTTTTTGCACATCTTTTTAACGATCTCTTCAACGATGATTTCCATATCATCTGAGATAAAAGTAATCTCCGATAAAATTTCATGAAAGAACTCACCCTTCCGTGTTTCCATGTACCGTTCAATAGACCAATTTATGTCTTCTTCTTTAACAAATTTAATTTCTATTTTTTCCGGCAAGGATATAACTATGGGGTGGATTTCAGAAGTCTTCTTTTCCTGTCTTTCTTTTTTTCCGTTCTCACAATTCTCAAATAAATCTAAGGGACTAGGTTTTTCCTCTTGTTGTGTTTTATTCTGACGTCTCTTCTTTTTTATTACCATATTGTATAATTCTTTTTTGGCACGGGTGTTTGCTACGTAAAGTAAATTTAGATTTTGTATCTTTTCATCCAATTTATTTCTCGAATAAAGTCTTTGTAGTTCTGGAGATTTCTTGGCGAAATCACTGACTATGTAATATGTCATCAGGTTTTCCCCATACTTTTCAAAAAACATATTCTTACGTTCATCTACACTATCGTAAATCATGTTTATTACAATCGGAAACCCAAGCCCTTTAGCTTTATGAAATGTCATTACCTTAACGGCATTTATGTAATCAGGAAGCACGACCTCAAGGATCGACCCCTCGTCTTCAGAAACTAAATCGATAAAATCTTTTATACTATTCATTCCCCTTGATTCAAAAGAACTTATTGTCTCAAGAAATCTAACAAGGAAACCTGTTTCCTCGGGGAAATTATCAAAAATTTTGAATGTTCTGAAGATCAGTGAAGCCAGGTCATAAAGTGAATAGTAACCAACCTTATTGAAAAGTTCTTCAAATAATACCTTCCATAAGTCTTTAAATGGACCATGTTCCCTAAACCACACATAAAGGTAATCTGGCTTTCTTGTTCTATCACGTAATCTTTTGAAAATGTATTCAAAAATATCGTCCTGGTTTACCTTCCTTCCCGTTGATGCAGCCGCTTTAATAAAAATGTCTCCGCATATGAAGCTGGCAAAACTGAGATTATCTATCGGTGAATCAAGGAATTGTAACAGACTCACTATTTCCCTGATGATTTTCCTTTTTCTTATATTGAGCGAACTAAAAGAGGCAGCTCGTATATTCTTTTCTGTAAGCCATTCCACTACTGTCTCGACTTGAGCGTTCTTTCTGGCAAGAATAGTAACATTGCAATCCCGGTATCTTTGCAAAACATCATCCAGAATATTAAAAAGGACATCCTTTTCAGGACTGTTATCGTTTTGTTCAACAATGACTACCTTAACATAACCATCATCTTTATTCTTTTTCTCTTGTGACGCAGGAAACTGATTATATTCAGTTAATCCCGTTAAATCTTTTGCAAGAATTTCGGTTCCGATTTTGTCTTTTAATTTATTCTTGAAAATTCTATCCACATAATCTAAAATTACGCGACCACTGCGAAAGTTTTCCTTTAATTGTATGACCCTGGCACTTTCAATTACACTTTGAGGCAGGTAATAATTATCATATTCGCTCTTTGATTTAATGCCTTCAACTATCGTCCTCATTATCTTATAGTCTGCTTTTCTGAACATATATATCGCCTGTTTCATATCGCCAACAGCGAAAAGAGAACCTCCCTTAGAAAATGCCTCTTCAAGCAAGGGCTGCATATTTCTCCACTGCACCCTATCAGTATCTTGAAATTCGTCGAGGAGAAAATGATACAGAACGTCACCGAGGCGGTAGTAAATCTCGGGGATGATTTCTTTATTTATGTATTGAGAAAGTTTTTTGTTGATATCATCAAAATGGATAATCTCCTTATTTCGTTTTACTGCATCAAGGGATTTTTTGAATTTTCCGTAGAGCGAACCATAGTGACAATAATTTGATATTGAATAAAGTATGAGCATTTCTTCTGCAGAAGAAGACAGATTACTCCACTCCTGCACCGCCTTTTCATAAACGACCTCATTTCTTACATCTTTTTTAAAGGGTAGATTACTTTTTGAATAGCTTTTAACAAATTCTTTTATGTTCTTATTCATGATCGATTCTGCAGCCTTACATTTGACTTTTTTCTCCAACCCCAACTTCAAAAGACTCTCATATACCTCACAAACATGCGTAAACTTCTCATTAATTATTTGCCATTTGTTTTCAAATACGATCTCCTCTAATACCTTACCTTCCTCTTTCAGAAAATTCTCAAATCTTCTCTGCATTTTAAATACTGGGTTCCATGGGAATGTATCTGATTCTTGAATCAACAATCTAAGGAAATTATCAAGCTCTTCTCGGGTAATGTCAACCCCTATACCTTTCAGCATTATGGAAAGAGCCAAATCTGTAAGGGATCTGTAGGATTCTGTAACATCAAGTCGTAACGGCATACCGAGTTCAACTGCAGAGCAATGTAAGATTCTACTCATGAAGCTATCTATTGTCTGGACATGAAAATCAGAATATCTGCCGATTATAATATCGACTGTTTCTTCTGCTCTTCTGGTTATTTCTTCTGGCTTTAAACTGACAATTTCCATGATCTGTTTTTTCTCATCACAATCTATGCCAAAAGAAAGTTTCTTAAGCCATTCAAGAATTCTCTGCTTCATCTCTCGCGCAGCATTATTCGTGAATGTGATAGCCAGAATGTTAGCGAGATCATGATGTGGTATTTTATTTGAAAGTATGAACTGAACAAACCTCTGCGTTAGTGTATGGGTCTTACCCGAACCCGCCGAGGCGTCGATTATTAGGGTGTGAGGAAATCTTAACTTTGTGTCCTTATCTAACACTGACATAATTAAAATTTTCTATCAAGAATATATGTTAATTTTTTAAAGGCTATGTTTGTTAAAGTCTCTCAAACAGATGTCAAAAATTCAGTGTAATTTTTCTGCTGGCTAAGCCGCCGCATCTCAATGAAATTTATCCTGCTCTTCTTCTTCCTTTTTCTTCTCTTCCTGATGTCTTTTTATTTTTTCTTCCCTCGTCTTCTTTTCTGATATTTTCAGCAATAAACTTAGTAACCAGATTAAGAAAACTGCACCTAAAGCTATATAAAGTACTATCATAGGTTAACCTCCATTTTGCTCAGATTATCTCTGGTTATAAGTTTATTTATAATCTCTACGATGTCAAGGATTATTAAAGTTGGAAGTTTAAATTAGTGACAGCAAGTGTAATTACATTTACAGCATCCGAGTTCCAACTTGGAATATTTAGGTATAAATACCTGAGACTTAAGTTTTGACAAATGACGAAATTTGGGTATAATCTATAATAGAAGGCTTAAAATGGCTGAAAGATGGCTCAGAGAAGGCTTAAGAAGGCAATTAAGAGAATGCCTAAATGGTTTTGTAAAAGGGTTTGGGTTTAGATGCGAGAATTTATGAAGACAAGGGGACCGGGAGACAAGGAGATAGGGAGACACGGGAATGAAAATAAATCCGTGTGAATCCGCGTCAATATCTGTGTGAATCAACGGTTTTCAGCCTTTGGCTGAAAAAAAGGAGGAAAAATGAGGAGATCTTATGTTTTGGCTTTTTTGTTGTTTTTGTTTACCCTGCCCCTGGTTGCAGGCACAGTAACCAGGACAGTAACATTTGCCAGGGAAGATTTGATATTCTCTAAGGTAAACGAATATGATGTTGTTGAATTAAAGGGTTATCCTGCTGCAATAAATCCGGGTGAACCGAGATTACCCCGGGTTGTTCAGCCACTGATTATTCCTGCAGGCGCAGTGCCAATAAGTGTCGAGCTTATTGTAGATGAGTGGATTGATATTCCAGGGGTATACAATATTGTCCCGGCACAACCAGATATTCCTTTACCTATGCCCGGGAAAACATTTATTCCCGAGGACTACCCACCTGATCCAGATATTTATGCTTCGAATAATT
>JAGMEL010000313.1 GCA_023128195.1 Caldifarciminota bacterium
GGTAATCGGCTACAGCGAGCGGGCAAAAAGGAGAATCAGCTACACTGCAGAATCCACGATGCGGAATAGACCGAATTATAAAATCGTTACGGTTAGAGATTTTACTTTAAAAAACAAACCCGAAGTCAAAACCCGGGCTGAGGCATTGCTACGTGATTATTCCCGGGAACTTATGATCGGGACATTATCATATCCGGTTGACCCTGAAATGGAACCAGGCGATGCTATTGAGATTAAGGGAATTGAATTGACAGATATATTTTACGTGACCGATGTGATACATAATAAAGAGATTTCAGGATTCACTACCGAGCTGAAATTCGCAAGTGAGGTATTGACTGAAGCAAAGACCGTAGAGGAGTAATGAGACAAGGGGACAAGGGGACAAGGAGACAAGGAGAATGATACAAGAGATTCAAAGAGAAATAAAGAGAGCGTTAGCGAAATTACAGTTTTTTGCGATCGGTAAGGTTAAGCAAATCGATTTTGTAAACTATATGGTTAAGGCGGAAATCCTGACTACCGGTATGATCACTAACTGGCTGCGCATCGGTGGAGACTATGTCGGTGATGGTTTCGGCGAAGTAAAAACACCGAACATCGATGACGAAGTTCTAATTTGTTTTCCGGATGGAGACCCGAGCGGTCAGGGGGTTGTGATATCGAGATTATACGGCAAAGACATGCCACCTGAGATTACTGAAGACGAAATAATACATCATCACAAAAGCGGGACCAAGATTGTAATACGGAAAAATGGGGATATGGAAATCATTGGGCAAGAGCATGAAATTTTTATAAAGGGTGATAAGATTTTTATTGGCAAAGATGAAGCGAAACAACCTCTGGCTCTGGGGAATAAACTATTGAGTTATCTGTCAAAAGCTAAAGTGATTTGCACTTCACCAGGACAATTATCTTCAACTTTACAGCCACCACCAACAAAGGATTTAATAAGTGATCATTACTTTACGAAGAAATAAAAAATATCACTGTAATCTTTTTTTATATCATTGTAATCGATGGTTTGCAAAGCAAACCAAAAGGAGGATATAATGCCACAACATCCGTCACGTGGCCAACCAATATTTGAGATAATGAAGCAGGCGATCGCAACTCAATTGGGCATGTTATATTTGAATCCATCTTCGATTAAAACTCCGCCATATCCTGCAATCGAATATGATGATGATGGTAACGAGACTTTTAACGGGAACAGACAGGAAGAGGTTGTCGAAGGCGTCGAGGCAATTGCCGGTGGCAGCGATACTATGATGAAAAATGTGAAATTTACTGCTCTCCCCGGGATGCTAAATACGCCATCCGGGGGGTCTGTTACCGGAGAAATGCCCGGTGGATCAGGATGGATGGAATAATGAAGTACTTAGGTTCTGATCTTGCTCTGGATGAGGATGGAGATTTGAAAGTGACAAATGGTGACATCGATGTCATTGAGGGCAGGGATTGTCTGGCTGCGAATCTTCTGGATCGGATGCTCTGCAGTGAAGGTGAATTATTGCTACATAAAGTTTTTGGCGCAGGTCTTGCCGACAGGATAAGTATGCCCATGGGTCAGGAAGATAAGGATGCCCTGGCAATCGAAGTGAAGCACGAAATCTTAAAAGACCCTCGAGTAGATGAAGTTACAAAGCTCGAGGTCATCGATGAGGGCAGGATAATTTATATCAGAACAACAATTAAGGCAACAAATGGCCAGGTGATTGGGAATCTGGTATTCCCATTTGAAATGGAGATGGCAGCATGAAGTATGCAAATGATATTTATGAAGTGATGCGCAATAAATTCCTGGAGCTTAACCAAGCAATTACGAATTTTAATATCGGGTCGAGAATCAGGAGCTTGCTTGAAAGTGCAGCACTGGCAATCGAGGAGGGCTGGTTCAGACTCGATACAATGTACCAGGGGTTATTTGCTGCGACTGCGCATGAAACTGATCTTGACCTTCGCGCCCTGGAACTCGGGACAACACGAAGAGCTGCGAAAAAATCCGTTGGTTATGTAAGGTTCTATGGTACTCCAAGTACGGTAATTTCTGAAGATACAATTTGCTCGACAGATGTTGATATCGAACCAATCGTGGAGTGTCTGACCACTGAGGCAAAGACGATTCCCGCAGCGGGATATGTCGATGTGCCGGTTCAGGCAAAAGAAGCCGGTGAATCGGGCAATGTCGAGGCTGAAAAGGTTATTTATTTGCCGCAATCAATTGGCGGTGTAACCCAGATTAAAAATCTGTATGCGATTGCCGGTGGCGCTGAGCAGGAAGATGATGAACTCTTAAGAAAAAGAATTGTATTGCGGTGGTATGAATTAGCTCATGGAGATTGTGAAGAAAAATTTAGATCATGGGCTTTGCAGGTTGAGGGTGTAGCAGAAGCCCACGTGGTATCATGCTGGCAAGGACCAGGAACATTTAAGATATATGTGTGGAGTAAGGATGAAACCGGCAAATTAATCCCTGCTTCAGAGACATTAATTTTAGATGTTGAAGATCTCTTTGAGCAACGTAATATACCATGTATATCATTTAGTATTACTAAGCCGACCGGTGTGCTATCAGATGTTTTTGTCCATTTGACAGCTGCATCCGGGTATGTATTCACCACGGTGCACGGGAATTTACGCAATGCGATCATCAGCTTTTTTAATGACCTCGACGTGGGTGATGATTTAATCAAATCACAATTACTCGCAGCGATCATGGCAGTTGCCGGGGTCGAGGATGCAAAGATAGGAAATCCGAAAAATAATGTTGCATGCAGCGGATCGGAAACAATCATGCTCGGCAGGTGTAATGTAGTATCAGACGAATGGGAGACGCAACATGTTATATGGTGATAGAATCTGGCAATTTTTACCGGGATTTTTAAAGCGGACGCAGAATGGAATTTATGATATTTGTCGGGCAATCGGCGAAGCACTCGATGAGATTATCACGGCAGCGGATAAATTAAAACCGCAGGGTATGGCGAATCGGTTGACCGGGTATACTGCATATTATAATTCTGATGAGCGTAAACAGGATTTAAATTTAATCGGGTCCTCGAGGTTCGTTTTCAAAAGAGAAAGCGAATCCTGGGATGATTTTGAAACCAGACTGCAGCAGTTCCCGGATGACGTAAAATGGTTCGGGACAGAAAAGGGGATTATCAAAGAAATCGAGCGTACCGGGTTGGTTGTGGATTCAATCGAGATAATGCGCGATGATGTTTACCGGTTCATAATTTTAAGCCTGGTTGATCAGTGTCTGGTTCCAGAAGATAATATCTCGCATGTTTTTGACCTGGGGCAAGAAGAGGAAACTGTGCGCGGCACCAGGACTTTTGGTTTAGAGGACTGTGAGGACTTTGTTTTTATTGTGAGATTATCAGGAGCAACAGATTACTCAAAACATGAAGTTAAGACTATTTTAAAGTTAACCAAGCCTCCGTATACAAAAGCATATATCTTTTTTCCGGGGGAAACTGTAGGTGAGGAGGTTGTATGAAACAATTAGAATATTTTTCCTGGTTTAAACCGGCAGTTGAAGATTTCCATTTTGAACGTGATGCAAAAGACTATCATATAAAGAAGCGAATTATTGATTTGACCGGCGGCGGTACCGGAATTTTGAAAGGCGAGGATAATGAACTCGAGGCGTACGTTGCCAACCCATCACAATTTTTAGAAATAAAGGTAAAGACCGGCAAGGCATATATCCAGGGCGAGGGGATTGAAATCGGCAGCGAGCAGACTGTAAATCTCGATGACGTTGAAACCGAAGCGAATATTGTCTATTTAAAATATAAGCTGATTGATTCGAGTGATTCAAATGCAATTCGTCAGCACCCGATTACCGGTCTACCGTATGTTGTATGGAAAGTTGATTCGTTTGAACTGGATGCAATAAAAGAAAGTAATTATGTAGTATCCGATGACAAAATGAAAGTGGCGCGGTTCGCCAAGGTCGGCAGTGATTTAAAAATCACGCATGATTATCGGGAATGGTTGACAATTCATAATGATGTTATCCCTGATGAAGTTTTGAGAAAACAATCAGCACCGCCCGTGCCGAATCATCTGGATTTAAGTACGGGCTGGGATGATGCTTATCGTAAGACCGGTGCATCGGCAGGATTGATCAGCCATCGACCCGCATACATAATAGCAGAGTTTGGTGATAAAGGAAGCGGTACTGCATCAGGCATTACATTTACCAAGACGAGCAATCGGGTTGGCGCCTGGACTATTGATGAATGGATAGGTTATTATCTGACATGTTCGGATGGGCAATCATGGAAAGTCGTATCGAATACTACAGATACTTTGACTTTAGAAACCGGTGATCAACCGGTGAACGGGAATTTCTGGTTGGGACCCAATGCTGCAGGATACAAATTAGTAATTCAGACACTTGACCCGAGCACTGAAGTAGTGGTTGCCGAAGCAGAAGTTGATGCCCAGGCAATGGCATCGCCGGTAAAAATGGAATTTATGTGGCATGG
>JAGMEL010000314.1 GCA_023128195.1 Caldifarciminota bacterium
GGGTGACAAGGAGATTCTCTTTCTCTTTGTCACCACGTCTTTCCATCTCTTTATCTTAATCGCTATTATTTCAACAACACCAATTTCCTGGTCTGTGTTACTGCCTCACTCGCTAACCGATAGAAATAAACGCCGGATGATAGTTCTCTCCCCTGGGCATCGCAACCATCCCATCTTATTTCACCATAACCCGCATCCATTTTACAATCATTAATAAGCGTTTTTACCAATCTTCCACTTTGATCATAGACCTTTAGATTAACTTTTGTGCTTTTATTCAAAAAGAATCTTAAGGTTGTATGATTGGAAAATGGATTAGGATAGTTTTCAAGAATAACTGCCCGACCCGGAAAGGATAGAGCAATCTCTTTTTCCGTAACACCAAGAATCTTGGCAGTAAATGTTACCCAGCGCTCAGTGCCGGCTGGAAGTTCTGCCTGACCCTGATGCCAGATGTACATAAGCACAAAATTATCCATTATAACTGAGGTATCTGCATTTGTGTCAATAATCTCAATTGAATCCGGGTCAATCCTGAATGGAAAAAGACATATTGGCGAACGAAAACCCCATTTACTCGTATAACCCGGCTTTCCCAATTTATTCATTGTTATCTTGAAGGTAATCGTATCACGCTCCGCACCCTCATGCACAATCAATTCCTTTGTATAAAGCAAGGTATCATACACGCCCTCATCAGGAATACGGGCATCAATCGCTGGATCTCCATAAAGTGCTGAACCATTCAGATCTGGCGGACTGCCGATTCCTGGAGTACTATTTGCTAAATCAAAAACAAAACAACAATTACCCAACATATACGCAGTAGCCCAGGAATAATGGTCCTGCCGACAGAAATACGCCTTGGTCGA
This sequence comes from Caldifarciminota bacterium, assembly GCA_023128195.1. GTDB lineage: Bacteria > Hydrothermota > Tepidihabitantia > SM23-42 > SM23-42 > SOIY01. The sequence continues at coordinate 873 of JAGMEL010000314.1, forward strand.
ACCGTGTTGATAACTGGATGCACCTTCATTAATAACATATCCCGTATAGAAGTATGCGCCACCATTACGTATCCATGCAGGTGCCATACAACCCGCATTATTAATTTGACCAATCTGACAATTACCTAATCCAAAGTAGATCTTTGCATGAGGTGAAATTATATCTATATTTGCCCCTGAATACGGCTCTCCATATAAATGACCAATACCATTAGAGCGGAAATAACCCTCATAATTTGGAGAACCATAATGCATCATCCATGAATTAGGACTGCCATGACCCGAGGTTACAAAAATATCAACTGAATCACCCAAGATCAGGCTATCACCATTGAGCATATCTACAAGCCATTCAGTCCTATCCTGAGGTCCATCAGTATAGGTTGTTGCCTTTACTGAATCAGGATACTTAATCTGATACCAGCCATATGTTGCTTCACTTGTGTTTATCCCTTGTGGATAGTAATTAACATTACAAGAACTTGTGCCGCCGAGCATGGTCTTTATCGTAAGTTGGGATGGTCCTGTTACAATCCTTAAGGCATCTGTAGCATCACAACCAGTAATTATTCCACAAATTGCATCGGGATATGGATCTGAGTCCAGTTGCCTTAAATATGGCCAGAAACTGCTCTGGACAAAAGATGGCGATGTCTCACTTATTTGACAAACAAAACCAATATAATCAGGTTGAAATTCACTCACCTGAGTCTGGGTCTCCCAGATATTACTTGTATAAGTAAAGACCTGGGCTGAATGTCGTGCAACTAGGCTATCAACAACCTCAGCCCAACCCGGGTCAGCAAGAGTAGTGGAACTAACAATAACTGCATAACGATGTTCCTGCATTGTTGCATAATAGATTTCAAAATCGCCATCAGATTCATCATCTGCACTTAGCCCGGCAGCATCAAAGACTACTATCTTTATCCGACAGGTTGTAGATGGTGTATTGGGAATGGTCCACCAATAGCCCTGAGGGTTGCCAGTCTGATAAGTAACTGGGATCCAATTTGTTCCACCATCTGTAGAATAGTAGATCGAATCGGCAACAACTGCAACATTATCACTATCTGACCAGGCAATATAATGAACTGAACCGGTCGCCCAGGTCTCCCCGCCATTAGGTGAAATCATAGTAACTGTTGGAGGCTCAGTATCTTGAGCAATTGTAAAAACTGCATCTGAATTATCAAATCCCCGATTACCCCAATGGTCAAACGCCACAACCTGAATCAGACAATTAATCGATGGAGTATTGGGAACAGTCCAGGTGTAAACCTGCGGGTTTCCAATCTGAGCAGCAATTCCAATCCAATTACTACCACCATCAGTTGAGTAATAGATTGAATCTGATTCCACGCCTGATGGGTCAGATGCAACCCATGTTAAATCTACATCCTGACCCACCATCAGGTTCTCTCCTCCATTAGGATAAGTGACCTCAATATCAGGTGGGTCACTTTCCGGAATTAAAAACCAGAAGTCATCTGCATAAAAATTTGCCCCATGATCACCATTACCTGCCCACTGCTCAGACATATCCCTGACAAAGATCTCAATTGTAATTGAATCACCAGCCCAGGCAGTAATATCAACTTGTCTTTCAGTCCAGTCAACCGAACCACCACTCCCACCACCAGAATAACTCTCAAGATTGGTTGTATCTGAATTATTATTTGTGATAACCCAGATACCCACGTGTGCACCCCAGGTATCTGTCCAGTATTTAAACCAGTAATGGAGTTCCTGTGCTGAATCCGGGACAAAAACCTTTTGTCTGATAAATGCCCAGCGAGGATTTCCCATATTTCCCAAAACATTCTGCACCTTGGCACAATAAGTGCCCTGCGGTGCTGGAGATTCAGTAATTGTTGCAATCGGTGAAGGATTACCACCGGTCTCTATGGTCCATCCACCAGACGATTCAAAATCCCCATTAACAAATTGAGCACTCAGGATTACTGGAGTTCCAAAGATCGCAACTCCAAGAATGATACTAAACCATCTTTTCATAATTTAAACTCCTTTCTGTTTCAGCCAACAAAAGATAGGATTATTGTATATTTTAATGATATTACCTCCTTTCAATACGAAAAGAATGGGAGACTTGGAGACAGGGTGACAAGGAGATTCTCTTTCTC
>JAGMEL010000315.1 GCA_023128195.1 Caldifarciminota bacterium
AGATGGACCCAAGATTAGAGATTATCGGCAAAAGATTAGAAAACATAAGAAATTCGATTGCCGTCTCAGGTGGGAAAGGCGGGATTGGTAAAAGTTTAATTGCTTCCAGTTTGGCATTGACTCTATCAAAGTTGGGTTACAAAGTTGGTCTATTGGATTTAGATTTTTGCGGTCCATCTACACATACAATATTAGGGATAAGAGGTATTTATCCTAAAGAAGAGAAAGGAATTATCCCACCTGAAATTCATGGTATCAAATTTATGTCAATTATTTATTATGCTGGTGATAATCCTTCACCATTAAGAGGCATTGATATTTCAAATGCCTTAATAGAATTGCTAGCCATTACTCGATGGGGTTCATTAGATTTTCTGATTATTGATATGCCTCCAGGCATTGGAGATACAACCTTAGATATAATTCGACTAATGAAAAAAGCTGAATTTCTCATCGTAGCTACTCAATCAAAGGTTGTACTTGAAACCGTTAAGAAGGTATTGAAAATACTTAAAGAGTTGGGGGTTCCAATTATTGGGGTTATCGAAAATATGAGGGCTACAAAGTCTTCATTTGTAGAGGATCAAATAAAGATATTCGATGTACCTTTTATAGGTGAAATAGATTTTGACAAAAAGCTTGAGGATTCAATTGGAGATGTAAATAGAATTCCAAAGACTGAGTTTGCAGAAAATGTGAAGAAAATTGTTTTAAGTACACCTGCATTCAAATTAAAGAAAGGATTAGCATAGGAGTAAAAACCATGAAATTAGTTATAGACACAAAAAATGGCATTGCAGGTGATATAGTAAATGCTGGGTTAATTGGGCTGGGGGCTAACGAAAAGCAGATGATATCCGCAATGGAGTATGCAGGAAATCATATTGGTACAGCCAAGATTAAACCAACTATTGACCATGGTGCTCTAAAATTAGAGGTCAGAATAGAAACTGATTATGAGCATCTTCATGAATCCAAGGCAAAGGCGTTTTTGGCAAAAATTACAAGCGATTTGGACATTGACAAATTTTATAGAGATATTGCGACAAGAACATTGAATGTTCTCTGTGATGCTGAAAGATATGTTCATAGTCATGATAAAAGACTGCGACACATGTTACATCGCTATTATCATAACCATAAGAAGCATAATCAATCTCCAGATTATAAACATAATCATAAAGGAATTTACTATCATCATAAAGGATACAACATCGAGGCCATTCTTCATGAAGCTAAGGATATTTTCATCGATGTTGTTGGTTTAAGTATAGGGCTACGGGAATTAGATATAAGTGAAATAGGTTATTTAGATTACATCAATGTTGGAAATGGCACCATTAGGTTTTCTCACGGTGAATTTGAAGTGCCTGCACCCGCTACTGAACAAATACTAAATAAATATGGTCTTCGTTGGGAAAAATCGGATATTAATGAGGAAATGGCTACACCAACAGGGGTAAGCATTCTTGCTGGTTGTAAGGCGAAAAGGATATATGCCTTGGAAGATTATCACATAATAAAGAAAAGCTTAGCCAAAGGAACAAGGGGCCTTCCCTCAATATGCTTTTTCTTAATAGAATAGAAATTGCATGTTAATGTAGCCTTTGGCGATTCGTTACTCTTCGGAGGATTCGTAACTCTGCATCGTCTGTGAAAGCGAATAGAATAATCTTCTTCAATTTACGCCTTGATTTTAAATTTCTTTTTTATATAATATGTTATTATAATTGGAATAAGTAAATTAAGTATTGTGTCCCCGGAATTTTTTGGAGAAAGTTATGCAGCTACGAAGATTAGGCTATACATCACTTAATTTATCTGTCATTGGATTAGGCACTTGGGCAATGGGAGGCGGTGGTTGGAAGTTCGGCTGGGGACCTCAGAACGATAAAGAATCTATTAATACCATTTTACAAGCGATAGAAAGCGGAGTGAATTGGATAGATACTGCACCAGTTTATGGATTCGGGCATGCTGAAGAGGTTGTTGGCAAGGTCATTAAAAGTCTACGCGATAAGGTTATCATAGCCACTAAGTGCGGTCGGCTCTGGCGTGAGGATGGAAATATTTATGGTAATCTAAAAAAGGAAAGCATCCATAGAGAAGTTGAGGTAAGTTTAAGACGACTCGGTATCGATGTTATTGACCTCTACCAGATTCATTGGCCAGAACCAGAAGAAGATATTGAGGAAGCGTGGAGCACTATAGCAGATTTGGTAGAAGAAGGTAAAATTCGCTACGCTGGAGTCTCCAATTTCAGTGTAAGTCAACTCAAAAGGATCCAACCTATTCATCCAGTAGCGTCACTTCAGCCGCCGTATAGTTTGATTGAACGAGATATTGAGAGCGAGATGCTCTTCGATTATTGTGCAGCTAATAACATTGGAGTGATTGTATACAGTCCTTTGCAAAAAGGATTAATCACTGGTAAATTCTCAAGAGAACGTGTTTATAATTTACCTCAGGATGACCATCGGAGAAATGATCCAGACTTTCAAGAACCTAAGTTAGGTGCTCATCTTAAATTAGTTGAAGACCTTCGCCCTATTGCTAAAAAAAATGATAGAACTATAGCACAGCTTGCGATAGCATGGGTGTTGCGCCGTCCAGAGGTTACATCAGCAATTGTAGGGGCAAGAAAGCCTTCACAAATAGAAGAGAACATAGGTGCTACGGATTGGAAAATCAGCGAAGAGGATTACAAAAGAATAGAAACTATTTTAGATGAAATGGAAAAGAAAATTAGAGGGTAGAGATGAGCGAGAATCTAAGGGTATTGGCAATTTCCAGGGGAACAACGACACTTGTGGAGTGTAGCACAACTGTTTAGCGAGCAATGAAGAACAAATTGCCTCTGGCAAATTCTTTTATCGGTGAAATATTAAGCAGAATACCCCGGTAGTGTTAAAAATATTTCAACGTTGCCGAACAAGATGAGATCTATCTTGAAGATTTTCGCCGATAAAAACATCCCTTTTGTTAGGGAGACTTTTAGTCATCTTGGAGAAGTAAAGACTTTCCCAGGACGTAAAATAGACAGGAAGTTCCTGCGAGAGGCTGATGTTCTTTTGGTAAGATCGGTTACCAAGGTGAATGCCTCTTTATTAGAAGGAAGTCGGATAATGTTTGTAGGCACGGCTACCATTGGCTATGAACATATTGATTCAAAATACCTCAAGGAGAGAGGCATTGGTTTCTTTTGCGCCACTGGCAGTAATGCCGATTCGGTTAAGGAGTATTTCTTTACAGCCCTCCTCTTACTTGCCCGCAAAAAGGGATTTTTCCTGAAAGGAAAAACTTTGGGCGTAGTAGGGGTAGGCAATATTGGGAAACGGGTGGTATCTTGTGCTCGGGCACTGGGAATGAAGATTCTTGAGAATGACCCTCCACGGGCTCGCAAGGAGAGAAAAGCACACTTTAAGGTTCTTGACCAATTGATGGAGGCAGATATTATCACTCTCCATGTCCCGCTTACTTACCAGGGGGTGGATGCAACCTATCATCTATTTGATGCCGAAAGAATAGCCAAGATGAAACCTGATAGCATTCTTGTGAATACTTCGCGGGGTAGTGTAGTTGATGATGAAGCCCTGAAGAAGGCACTCTCTAAAGGTACAATTGGTGGAGCAGTGCTTGATGTCTGGGAAGGCGAGCCAGAGATAGATGTTAACCTCCTTAAGATGGTAGATATCGGAACGCCTCACATTGCCGGTTATTCCTTTGATGGTAAAATCAATGGTACCAGGATGATCTACCATGCGGTCTGTAATTTCTTCAAAATAAAGTCTACCTGGGATCCTTCTCGGTTAATGCCGTCGGTAGAAGTTCCTCATCTAAGGATTGAGGTGACAGACGATGAAGAGGAGGAGGTTATCCAGAGGATTATAAGACAAATTTACGATATTGAGGTCGACGATAATTCCCTGCGGGAGATTCTCAATTGCGAGGAGAGAAAAAGGGGTTCCTTCTTTGATCGGCTTCGCCATCAATATCGCCATCGCCGAGAGTTCTTCAATACAAATCTAAAATTCTCCAGAGAATGCAGGGTACTGAAGGAAAAATTCATTGCCCTTGGTTTTTCTGTGAAAAATTAATTCAGATAAAAAGTGGTAACGATATGTGTTAACGTTTGCAGAAGAGAGAGGTCCACCGTTGATTTGCTGCAGGTTTTGGGTATAATTTCCTATGACTTTTGAAAAATCAGAAAATTACAAAATAAGAATCCTCAAAGGAAAACCTAAAAGAGTTAGAGCAGTTTTCCTTTATAAGCCCACCTTTGCTACTCATTTATTAGAGGGCGGAACGAAACTTCGTTATAAACAGGAGTCACTGAGGCACAAGAGTTCAATAACAACAGAGATTTATACTCATGTCTCAACTAAAGATTTAAGCGAAATTAAATGTCCATTAGATACCTTTATTTCAAATAAACAGGGGATGAAAAGATGATTGAATGTGTGCTTATTTATGATGGTACCGGGACATTCAGCCATAGGAGGGTATATACGAAACAGGTTTAGATATACCTCTGTTTTGGTAGTATATACGAACCTAGTTCAGATATGAACGAGTTGTACGAAATATAATTATTTACGATTGAAAAGGAGGTATTAATGAAATCAACAAAATTCTCTGTAATTTTCCTATTGTGGATTATTCTTTCTGTGAGAAGTGTTTATTCTATGAAACCTCATCGACACTATCCTTGTCTGCCTTCAGATTTTGGGATTTTCTACAGGCAAGTTTCTTTTGAAACAGATGATGGACTCACTTTGAAAGGATGGTTCTGTCCGGCTCAGGATACTGCAGGAATTGCCAATAATCTTGTGGGAAGAATAATGGTTGTACCGGATAGTCTGAAGCCAAAAGCAAGAGAATACAATTACTCGGCAGGCAAATGCCCTACTATTATCATATGTGACGGTGACGCTGGTAATATGTCTTTTTCGATATTCTACGCTTACCACTATTTCACAAATGGTTATAATGTCTTTACATTTGACTGGAGGGGATTCGGTGAAAGTGATACATGGGATATCGTTGAAGACAATCTTTGTTGTGCAGAATTCCTTGCCGACTACACTGCTGCTATTGACTTTGTAAAAAACCAGCCAGAAGTTGATTCTGGGAAAATAG
>JAGMEL010000316.1 GCA_023128195.1 Caldifarciminota bacterium
TTGCATTTGCGTTCTCTCCTTTTTTTATTTAAAACATCTTTTTAAGACAATAGTTCAAATCTTGAACTGATTTTCTTAGGATAACATTAATCATTGAACATTTACTGTTGCTTTAATGCTATTATCCTTAAAATTGCTTGAGACGTCAATAAAATACACAAAAGACGTATTTTGGGCTTGTTTTTTCGCTTTGCATAACTATTTTACTATATACCTCAACAACATTTGTTAACCTCGTTGATAACCGCCAGCTAAAGCAAGCGGTTGCGATGGAGGGGGCAACCGATAGCGAAGAGAACAACAGACTGCTTCAGCTGTCTGAGAAATCAAGCAAAGAACAAAGAATACGAACGACAGAATGACAAGTGAGATTGCCACGTCGCTACGCTCCTCGCAAAGACACAAAAAAGGGTTGCCTACTATTTGTCATTCCCGCAGTAGTAAGCGGGAATCCGGGTGGTTGAGATTTAAGTGGAATGATTTGTTCTCATACCTTTACTTTTTTCGTATAGATATTCAGGGTCAAGATCAAGCCCATTTTCCCATTCGACAGTATCAAAACTGATATGGACCTTTTTGAAAACATTTAAGTCTTGCAGTTCTGAAAATTTCCCGAAATCTAAAATTGGAGAAATATCAAAAATTCTTTTTTCTTTTTTATAAAATGACAATATCAATTTGTAATCATCTGTCGGGACAACATCTGTAATTGATTTATACATAATTTCTCCTTATGAAAGTGGAGCTATTTTATATACAGTTTCTCCGTTCATGGCAAGCTCCCAGTCCGCGAGCAACTCATCTTTGTGAAGTTCTGCCCATGCCTGAACCAATACATTAAGATAAAGAAAATATTGCAAACAAGTAATGCTTTGTCATAATATAGCGCATTGTACCATTTCAAACTTATTTCGCAATATGCTATGATAAGATATAAATTTATCTAAACATGGAATAAGTCAAGTAAAAGAAAAAAGGCAATATATGGAAAACAAAAAGACATTCAATGACCTTGGGCTTTCGGCAAAAGTACTGGACGCAATTAATAAAAAGGGATTTGAGGAGCCAACAGCAATTCAGGCTATGACTATCCCTATAATGCTAAGAGATGATACTAATATCATCGCACAAGCACAAACAGGTACGGGCAAAACGGCTGCATTTGGATTGCCTCTGATAGAAATGATTAACGAAGATATCAAAACAGTTCAGGCGCTGATTCTGGTTCCTACGCGAGAGTTAGCCATTCAGGTATCAGAAGAAATCAATTCTATCAAAGGAGACAAGGATATCATAATAGCACCAATCTATGGCGGGCAGTCTATTGATCAGCAATTACGCAGACTGAAAAAAGGTGTGCATATTGTAGTTGGGACTCCGGGTAGAGTGATTGATCATCTTAACAGAAAGACTTTAAAGCTTAGGGTAATTGAGCACCTGATACTTGATGAGGCGGATGAAATGCTGAATATGGGATTCATTGAAGACATGGAAGAAATAATGAAGCATACGAATCCTGCTAAAAGAACGTTATTGTTTTCTGCAACAATGCCGAAAAAGATAAAAAATCTTGCGCATAAATACATGGACGGTTACGAGTTTCTTACAGCTAAGAAAGAGCAGTTGACAACCAATCTGACAGAACAAATATACTTTGAGGTTAAAGCTTCTGATAAATTTGAGGCGCTATGCAGAATAATTGATATTGAAAATAATTTTTATGGATTGGTTTTCTGTAGAACAAAGAGTGATGTTAATTCCGTTGTATCTCATTTAATGGATAGAGGATATGACGCAGAAGCTATTCATGGAGACATTTCTCAGGCGCAAAGAGAAAGAACTCTAGGAAAATTCAGAAAACAAAAAGTCAATATTCTTGTAGCAACAGATGTCGCAGCACGTGGAATTGATGTTATTAACCTGACCCACGTTATAAATTATTCACTTCCGGGGGATTCTGATTCATACGTTCATAGAATAGGGCGTACAGGAAGGGCGGGAAATGAAGGTACCGCTATTACGTTTATTACTCCCAGTGAGTACAAGCGACTGATGATTATACAGCGAACTACCAAGATTGATATTAAGAAATCAAAAGTACCGGAAGTAAAAGATATTATCAAGGTCAAAAAGAAAAAAATATACACTGACCTGGCTGCTATTCTTGAAGACGAGATTGATACCAAATATTACAACTGGGCTAAGAAATTGCTCGGGGACAGTAATCCAACAGATATATTAGCTGCCGTACTCAACTATTGTTTTGAAGAAGAACTCAGTCCTGATTCCTATGGAGAAATAAAAGAAATCGGTGTGCGAGGGAAGCAACTTGATCAACAGGGCAAAGCAAGACTTTTTGTTGCGCTTGGCAAGAAAGATAAGATTAATGCCAGAAAACTTGTTGATCTTATTATGGGAAAGGTCTCTCTTAAGTCAAAACAAATCAGCGACATACAGGTAATGGACAAATACTCTTTTATAACCGTTCCTTTTGAAAAAGCAGAGAAAATCGTTGTCAGCTTTAAAGAAAAGGGTCAGAAACCGCTGATTACCCATGCCAAGAAAACCAGAAGGAGATAACAGGATACAAGCTGTATGTTGAGCCAACTAAAAGAAAAGACACTGCACGATAGGATGGAACGACTTGATATCAAGGAATCAGATATCACTGAGCGCTTTGTTCGTTCCAGCGGCGCAGGCGGGCAGAAAGTAAATAAGACCTCAAGTTGTGTTTATCTTAAACATATTCCTTCAGGTATTGAGGT
>JAGMEL010000317.1 GCA_023128195.1 Caldifarciminota bacterium
TCGCAATGAGACCTGATTTATATGTGGGTGGAAAATATTCATATTGGAGTGCATTCTTTTCAAGAACGATTTTAAAAATGTATCTATTAATAATAGTTATTTTAATGGGCATTTTTTCATATCTGGAATTTTGCATTAACAAAGGAGGATGAGTTATGGCAAGGAGAGCATTTTTCAGTTTCCATTACAAAAATGATGTATGGCGTGCTAATCAAGTTAGAAATAGCTGGGTTACTCAGGGAAAAGAAGCCGCAGGCTTTATTGATTCTGCATAGTTTGAAAAGATAAAGGAAAAAGGAAATAATGCAGTTGAGGACTGGATTGATGAACAACTTAAAGGGACATCGGTAACAGTTGTCTTGATAGGAAGTGAAACATCAAATCGAAAATATGTAAAATACGAATTAAAAGAAAGCTACAAAAAGGGAAATGGATTTGTTGGCGTTCATATTCATAAATTAAAAGATAAGGATGGAAACACTTCGTCAAAAGGAGAAACTACATTCGGTGAATTGGGAAAAGATAAAAATGGAGAAAGCGTTTATTTTTACCGAGTAGCCAAGATTTACGATTATGTAGATGATGATGGATATAATAAACTCGGCAACTGGATTGAAAAAGTAGCAAAAGACGTTGGGAAGTAAATAGCTTTGATGTATAGAGCGGACATATCTCCCAAAAAATCTTTATAAGGAGAATCAAAATGGCGAAAAGACAGGTTTTTTACAGTTTTCATTATGACAATGATGTTTTTCGTGTTCAGCAAATAAGGAACATTGGAGCATTGGAGGATAATAAGCCTGTTTCCGCCAATGACTGGGAAAAAGTAAAGAAAGGTGGAGATAAAGCTATTGAAAATTGGATAGACGATAACATGAAATATAGAAGCTGTGTTATTGTTTTAATTGGTGAGAAAACTGCTCAAAGACCCTGGGTAAAGTATGAAATTAAGAAAGCTTGGAGAGATGGGAAAGGTTTATTAGGTGTTCATATCAATAATCTAAAAGACCCGAGAACCGGAACTTGTTCAAAAGGAAATAACCCATTTACGCAGTTTACCTTCAAAGATAAGAATGGCAATCTAAAAACAATACCTTGTAAAACACCTTCTTCATTAGATGTGTACAATGCCATTAAAAACAACATGGAAGACTGGGTAGAAGAAGCGATTGAGAATAACAGTTAATCAGCTTCTGCCATCGTAACTCCAGCTAAAAAAAGACGGGCAAGTTTATAGATGAAAGAAAAAAGAACACATAACAAATCGTTGCACCTGACATTTTTCCATTGCGCTCCAAAATGCAGGTGAACTCAATCGTTATGCCTTCCGAATGAGAGGTGAAGCACTATGATGGTATTTACAACCATATTATGTGGCATACTCCTTTTAATGGTGACAATTGCATTCGTATTTAGCAAGAGGTTTTGAAATGTACTTGGGAATTCAACTTTTAGACCTTTAAGAATCTTTTTAGGTTTAACCGCCCACTGCTTATAGCGGGCATTATACAAAATTAAAATCTAACTTGATAGATAATGAGTAATTTAATATGAGTATT
>JAGMEL010000318.1 GCA_023128195.1 Caldifarciminota bacterium
ACAGACCCTGTGAAATAATAGTAACTTATTTGTGGTATGAAAAGACACGGTCTTAAACAAAAAAAATAATTTGCTGCGAATATATAGTGTCGTATTTCACGGGGCAGGCTCGAAGAGTATTGTTATTCGTTGTAGTGAGATTGCTTCCCCCCGCACTTTTATCAAAAGTGCGGGGTCGCAATGACAGGAGTCGGGTCGCATAAATGCGACCACTACTTTTACCTTGACAGGGCTTGTAAATTTATTATTATATAGAATACCATGAAAGATAAAGAACAAGTTGTTAATTTCATCAAGGAAATATTGAAACAGGCAAAAGAAAATGGATTTACAATCGGCAAAACACAGTTAGTTAAACTATTATATTTATTAGAAATTGAATATTATAAGCTATATCAAGAAAGATTGACTGACTTAGAGTGGAAATTTTTACACTATGGTCCTTATCCACCAGGAATTGAGAAAATTCTTGGTTCGCCAGATATAGAAGAAGAACAGATCGAACTATCAAATAGTAGAATTTTTCATAAATATTCCGTAGTTAAAGACAGTTACGACGAGTATTGTAAAGATCCCGCAATTCCAAGATTAATTTCGAGAGTCGTTAAGGAATGGGGCGGCATTAATTTATACAGTCTTCTTGATTATGTTTATTTTGAAACAGAACCCATGCAGAATGTCAAACGAGGTGATAAATTAGACTTTTCTAAAATAAAATCGTGGCAAGATACTAAAATCCGTAAGATAAAAATAAATAAAAAGAAACTAAATGAAATAAGGAAGAGTATACATAAACACATCAAAAAATCAGAGCGTCCAGTTATTAAAATGAAATTTGATAAGGAATTGTCAGAGTGCTTACAAATCTGGGATGAGGGCAAGACTAAAGTCACAATTAAGGGCAAAGTGGTAATTAACCCTGAAGAAAAACCATAATTAGTGAATTCATCAATTAAAGGCAGCCGTGATTTTACAATAATAGATAAAGACGAATATTATGCCTCATTGAAAAGTGATGAAGGCGGAGCAATGAAGCTCGGTCAATTTTATCTTACTCATGTAGTATATCCACAGGATTATCCGCAAATTCTCAGGTTGATAAAATATGATCCTAAAGAAGAGAACAAAAGTACTTTTACAATCAAGCATTACTCATCTGGAGATGAACATCACTATCCAATAAAAGAATTAAATTTGAGAAAAGATGAGATGTATTATATCTATACTGGAAAGATAAGATTGATTATAGTATTAGGGTATGTAGAAAGTGAGTGGTTAGGTAGCGATAAGCTGCAAAAAACATTGCTCTGCGCACCAGTTTTCAGCTTTAAGCCTGCGCACAGTCAAGAAATGGTAATAAAAACACAGGCATTTGATTTCCCTAATTTGTTTTATTTTCCGCCTTCACCTAATGGCTGTTCTGAAGAATCAGCAGTTAGGTTTGAGATGATTCAACCAATCATGAGCGGTTACTTACAGCCGTTTTATAGTCGTTTAAACAATAAACCAATAATGCTCAGTGAAATAGCATATAGATTATTAGTGGTGCATCTCATTAAATTCCTGTGTGGTGAGATAATAGACAAAGATATTAATAAAGAAATTCTGGCTTACCGTGAACTACTACTTGAAGAATGGCAAAAAGGAAATATTGAAGCCTAATATTTATATGCCCGATGAATCGGTTTTTTGCTGATTGAAAAAAAGATTTAGAGAAAAGATACCAAAAGAGAATAGAAGAAACGTCATAAAAAGCAATCGCCGTTTGAATAATGCAAACGGCGAAAGAGCTCCTTCTGCCATAGGCAGATGAGACTATATTATTATATTGCATATTTATGAAATATCAAGAGGTGAATGTAAATTTTTGCATAATTAATGAGTTGGTGTATAAATTGTATGGAATTACAGAGAAAGAGAGGAAGGTAATTGAAGGAAAATCTTGATGCCTCCGAATGATTGTCGCATGAATGCGACCGCTACAAATGGATGAGCAAACAAGGCGATTTGTAATCAGAAAAGAACAAAGTCACCCCGTTAGAAATACCTACAGAGCCATAGGTTGAACAAAACCTGTCTCATACTATTTTCCCCATTTTAGAGAATTTACTACTTGACTTTTCGCTAATTATGTTTATAATATATTAGGAACAGGAGGAAAAATGAAGAAAATAGCCAGAAAATTGAAGGAATTACGGCTTTCAAGGGAGTTGACTTTGGAACAAGCGGCAAAATTGGTGGGTTTTCGGAATTTTCAGACACTAAGTAAAATCGAGAAGGGAACGAGGAGTGTTAAAGCGGAGGAATTGGTTTCGCTTGCAAAGACATATTCATTTGACATCAATCTTTTTCTTCTGGATGAGCCGAAACCAAGTAAAATGAGAATTTTTTGGCGGTCAGATCCCAATCCACCTGAGGATAAATCTGCTCAAGCCAAATTTACCATGTTTTTTGAACGGTATATACATCTCATTAAAATCTTAGATCTATCCACCTCTAACCTCAATCTACCTGTACAACCTATTAATGATATGAACCTTAAAAATGCGGATAGCCTCGGTGACACCTATTCTGGATTATTGAAGCTTGGTGACAGACCCGCATTATCCTTGTCATCTATTCTGGAGAATGAGTATAATTTACCAATTTTCTATTTACCCTTACCTGAAGGCGCATCCGCGATATCGCTGATCACTAATGACAATGCCGCAATATGCGTGAACCAAAACGACGCACCCTGGCGTCAAAGATTTGATATTGCACATGAATTATTCCATATCATCTATCAAAAATCAATATCGGACAAGTGCGGAGAAAATGATACGGGTTCATTCGAAAAATGTGCAAACGCTTTTGCCTCAGCAATTTTATTACCAAAAAGCGCACTGGAAAAAGAAATCGATGTGAGACGGAAAAAAGAGAAAATCGGCATCGCCAGCTTAATTGCTATGGCGTGTGATTTTGGTGTTTCATTATCTGCTTTGCTCTGGCGGCTCGTCAACATCAGAAGATTAAAGAAGAGTCTGGCTAAGGAAATTTTGGATTCGGAAGACATAAAAAAATACGATAAGGATCTTAGGAAAAAAGAAAGCAGGGACATCCTACATATTTCACAAAAATATGTGTGTATGGTTTTTGAGGCGGTTAATCAAGGTTCAATGTCGCAAATGCGGGCTGCTGAATATTTTGACATACCGGTAAGTAAATTAGAAGAAATGTTCTTGAATGCTGGTTTGGTCTTAAAGGAAGAATCTGATATTGAAATCACTCTTGTGTGATGCTGTTATCATAATTGATGCTCATAAATTAGGATTGTGGAATATTCTAAAGTCACATTATAGAATACATTTTGCTTCTACTGTCTTGAAAGAAGCGCAACATTTTAAAGATGACTTACAGGTAAAACATTATTTAGATTTTAAAAAAGACATAGCCAGTGGGAAAATAATTAAAATTTCAATGCCAATTGAGGAGATTCAAGCAGTAATAAAAAAGGCGTGTGAGAATAGACGCGACATACAGACAGGTGAGGCTGAATCAATTGCTGCATTATTAAAGCCCGAATATCAGC
>JAGMEL010000319.1 GCA_023128195.1 Caldifarciminota bacterium
ACAGACCCTGTGAAATAATAGTAACGTATTTGTGGTATGAAAAGACACGGTCTTAAACAAAAAAAATAATTTGCTGCGAATATATAGTGTCGTATTTCACGGGGCAGGTTCGAAGAGTATTGTTATTCGTTGTAGTGAGATTGCTTCGGGACTTCGTCCCTCGCAATGACAAGAGTCGGGTCGCATAAATGCAACCGCTACTTTTACCTTGACAGGACTTGTAAATTTATTATTATATAGAACATCATGAAAGATAAAGAACAAGTTGTTAATTTCATTAAGGAAATATTGAAGCAGGCAAAAGAAAATGAATTTACAATCGGCAAAACACAGTTAGTTAAACTATTATATTTATTAGAAATCGAATATTATAAACTATATCAAGAAAGATTGACTGACTTAGAGTGGAAATTTTTACACTATGGTCCTTATCCACCAGGAATCGAGAAAATTCTTGGTTCGCCAGATATAGAAGAAGAACAGATCGAACTGTCAAATAGTAGAATTTTTCATAAATATTCCGTAGTTAAAGACAGTTACGACGAGTATTGTAAAGATCCCGCAATTCCAAGATTAATTTCGCGAGTCGTTAAGGAATGGGGCGGTATTAATTTGTACAGTCTCCTTGATTATGTTTATTTTGAAACAGAACCCATGCAGAATGTAAAGCGTGGTGATAAATTAAACTTTTCTAAAATAAAATCGTGGCAAGATACTAAAATCCGTAAGATAAAAATAAATAAAAAGAGACTAAATGAAATAAGGAAAAGCATACATAAACACATCAAAAAATCAGAGCGTCCAGTTATTAAAATGAAATTTAATAAGGAACTATCAGAATGTTTACAAATCTGGGATGAGGGTAAGACTAAAATCACAATTAAAGGTAATGTAATAATTACCCCTGAAGAAAAACCATAATTAGTGAATTCATCAATTAAAGGCAGCCGTGATTTTACAATAATAGATAAAGACGAATATTATGCTTCATTGAAAAGTGATGAAGGTAGAGCAATGAAGCTCGGTCAATTTTATCTTACTCATGTAGTATATCCACAGGATTATCCGCAAATTCTCAGGTTGATAAAATATAATCCTAAAGAAGAGCACAAAAGTACTTTTACAATTAAGCATTACTCTTCTGGAGATGAACATCACTATCCAATAAAAGAATTAAATTTGAGAAAAGATGAGATGTATTATATCTATACTGGAAAGATCAGATTGATTATAGTATTAGGATATGTAGAAAGTGAGTGGTTAGGTAGCGATAAACTACAAAAAATTCTACTCTGTGCACCGGTTTTTAGCTTTAAGTTTGCGCACAGTCAAGAAATGGTAATAAAAACTCAGGCATTTGATTTCCCTAATTTGTTTTATTTTCCGCCTTCACCTAATGGCTGTTCTAAAGAATCAGCAGTTAGGTTTGAGATGATTCAACCAATCATGAGCGGTTATTTACAGCCGTTTTATAATCGTTTAAACAATAAACCAATAATGCTCAGTGCGGCAGCGTATAGATTGTTAATGGTGCATCTTATTAAATTCCTGTGTGGTGAGATAATAGACAAAGATATTAATAAAGAAATTCTGGCTTACCGTGAACTACTACTTGAAGAATGGCAAAAAGGAAATATTGAAGCCTAATATTTATATGCCAACCATTTTATATGCCCGATGAATCGGTTTTTTGCTGATTGAAAAAAAAATTTGGAGAAACGATACCAAAAGAGAATAGAAGAAATATCATAAAAAGCAATCGCCGTTTGAATAATGCAAACGGCGAAAGAGCTCCTTCTGCCATAGGCAGATGAGACTAAATTATTATATTGCATATTTATGAAATATCAAGGCGGTTGTTGAGTTATAGAGAAAGGAGAAATAGATGGCGCTACCTGAATTATTGAAAAAATCTGTTGAAGATAAGCTAAAAAGATATTGTAAGAAGAAGCTTCGGGGCAAAGTTCACGATGATCTCAAAATTAACTTCAGAATAAGGGGTGATCATGTTAGCCTATTTGAAGAGCGTCGCGCATTCCTCGCTCCTGAAAAATGGGTTGAGATTCCTGTTGCTCAATTCCGATATAATCCAAAGGACAAGATGTAGACACTGTATTGTGCAAATCGAAGTTCAAGATGGGAATTATATTTTGATTGTGAACCAAGTAAAAATTTTGATGATTTACTGAAAGATGTTGAAGAAGATGGTACAGGGATTTTCTGGGGGTGATATGTTGATTTATTACACCCTCACCCACTGAAACAATACTGAAATGATATTCAGCACAAGGTTCCCATCGATATACTCAGGGCAGGCAGGGCGGGCTCGAACAGTAATACTTCTATCCCCATAATGTCTCATACTATTTTCCCCATTTTAGAGAATTTACTACTTGACTTTTCGCCAATTATGTTTATAATATATTATAAACTGGAGGAAAAATGAGGAGAATCGCTAAGAAATTGAAGGAATTACGGCTTTCAAGGGAGTTGACTTTGCAACAAGCGGCAAAATTGTTGGGTTTTCGGAATTTTCAGACACTAAGTAAAATCGAGAAGGGAACGAGGAGTGTTAAAGCGGAGGAATTAGTTTCGCTTGCAAAGGCATATTCATTTGACATCAATCTTTTTCTTCTGGATGAGCCGAAACCAAGTAAAATGAGAATTTTCTGGCGGTCAGATCCCAATCCACCTGAGGATAAATCTGCTCAAGCCAAATTTACCATGTTTTTCGAACGGTATATACATCTCATTAAAAT
>JAGMEL010000032.1 GCA_023128195.1 Caldifarciminota bacterium
CGGAATTCGATACCAGTGATAAAAAGTATGATTACGGAGATGATGCTGGGAACCAAAAACCGACCTACTATGTTTTGTTCACACATCAAATGCAATTGTTTGGGCTATGAAAAACCATAACGCGGTGTCGATGGCAGTGATAGACAAGAAGATTACAGTAATTATGTGGAGTAGAGATGGCCTGCCACTTTTTTTATTTTTCACCTTTGTAGACCCCCTATGATTTATGTTGGCAGCATTATGCTAATATTGACAAATCGTAAAACGACTCTATAATATTTATGAGGAATTATGCGTAAATATTTACTTTTGATAACTGGCGGATTTGTGGCGGATTTGGGGTCAAATCTAAACATTTTACATTGATATTTAAAAAAAGGGATCAGCCTTTGACATTGGACAAATTAGAATTGCAGTAATATTATGAAACTCAATTCTGCAGTAGCTGATCAAACCTGGTTCAATAACCTGTGGTATATGTAAGATATTGATGAGGTGAATTTCTGGCAACCGGGTGGTGAAGTGATTGAAAAGCCCTATTATAATATGCTGAGATAGCAAAAGGAGTAGATATGAAAAATGAATTATTCAAGAAGGTAACGTGGCGGGATGTATTGGATATTGTTCTTATGTTTGGAATGGGATTCATGGTGTTATATGCTATAGCAAAGCAATACTATGGAGTAATCGCAGCGCTTTGTGGAATTATTGTATATAACACTACCCGTATGGAAAGAAGAATTCGAGAATTAGAAAAAAGACTGGGTGATTCTTAATATGGGCAATAGAGGAACGGGGTTAATGTCGGGTCAAATCTCTACCCCGGTGAAGTAATCAAGCTTCACCCCGTACGCTGACGCTACGGGACAGGCAGGGCAGGCTTTGAACATAACTTATGAGCAAATTGCAGCGGTTTCTAATTAAAAAAACCAGCCGAGACTTTAGATTTTGTCGAATGTGGAGACCTGTAAGTAATAATATTTTATGAATATCTGGCGATTGAATGTTAATAAAACACAGAATGGGGAAGGTATCAGGGAATAATTGTGGATATAATTGATATAATCCGCCTATTGCTTCTGCTGACATCGATTGTTCTTTTGTTTATTTCGGTTATTAATTTATCCAAGAAGAGATTTAATAAAGCTGGCAAATTTTTTTTATACTTCCTATTGTGCCTGATCTATAGGATGATGATATGTACTGATATTCGTATACTGTTTATATTGAAATGGGCACTATTTGTTTTGAGTGTAGTATTAACTCTCGTGCTTGTGGTAATAGCATTTAAAAAGAGAAATGAAAAAGTGTGTGGCGAGCTATTTATTTCTAAAATATGTTTGCCTTATGCATTAGGGCAAGATATGGGGCAAGATATGGGCAAGATATGGGGTCAGACCTGGAAACTAGAAACTACACCTGCGGTGTCGATAGCGGTGATACAAATACAAATTACAGCGATAATAGAGCAATAGGGGACGGGGGTTGACTTTGTGACATCGCCTATGAAAAAATTATTCCTTACGGAATTCGATCACCAGTGATAGAAAGGAAGATTACCCCGTACGATTAACATCTTACGGGGCAGGCAGTGATTATATGGAGTGAGATGACTTACTACTAATAACAATAACTTTTAAATCAACCATAAAAATTAACATCTCTGCTTAGTAATATCAGGCTCTTGACAAAGGTTTGAATATATGTATAGTTAGTATTATAAATACTAATTATTAGTATTTTAACTACTAATTATGGAATTAGATTCTTCAAATATCAACGAGATATTCAGGGCACTCGATGCCCAGATAGGTGTGTTTGAAGGCACATCGATTAATCTTGTCGTTTGTGGTGGCACGGCACTTGCTGCGCTTGGCTTAATAAATCGGACTACGAAAGATACAGATGTACTTGGCACAATTGAGAAGATTGAAGGTAAATTCCACATATACAAAATAGAAAAATTTCCTGATTGGCTAGTTGGTGCAGCTCAAGTCGTGGCGCGCGATTTTGGGTTGCCTGAATATTGGTTGAATTTGGGACCAGCTTCGCAGCTTGAGTCTGGCTTGCCCGATGAGTTTGAGAAAAGACTGATTCCCATGAATTATGGTAAGTTTCTGAGTGTCTATTATACAGGTCGCATTGACCAAATTCATTTCAAACTCTACGCTGCTGTGGATCGTGATGATTATCACACTCAAGATCTGGCTGCACTTAAGCCAAATGAAGATGAATTGAAGGCTGCAGCAAAATGGGTATTAACCCAGGATGTTTCTGAAACTTTTATGTTGATATTAAAGGACTTTTTAAGAAAGAATGGTTATGAAAAAGTGGCTGAAAAGATTTAAGAAAGAATTCGATGACAAACTCCTTGATATCCACTGGAAGCAGTGGAGTGCTTTAGCTGTGGCATCACATAAGTCTCCAGAGAGTTACTGGATCATTGATCTTGAGGCACTTATCGTCTCGACGTTAGCTATGGGCATTAAAGATAAACGCCTTATGTCGGTTTGCATTGAGTGGTTAATTAAGAACGGCGAATGGCTAAACACATCACGATTCAAAAGAATAACCAATGCCTTCATGAAGCAAATATTTAGAACAAAAGAGACTCTTCTTTCACCCGAAGTGATTGTTTTACTGTCTGATACTATGAGAAAATTCTCTGGGAGTTCAGCAATGAAAAAGAAATCAAAGCATCATGATTCATATGTACAGATTCATTCAGAATATGAACGCTTGTTTAAGGAATTTAAGATTCGAGACATAGCGCAGAAATTAGATACGCTGCAGTCGCCTGTGTTGCTCCAGCTGTTGTTGCGTGGCTATTATGGTATGGATGCCCGACCAGATATTTTCATTTACCTATTGTTTAACAAACAGGACAACTCTCTATCCATAGCGAGAAATATTTACTATAATCAGAAGAACGTTTACAATATTCTTGAAAAATGGTGCAAAACAGGGCTGGTCACAAAAGCACATAAGAATTACATACTAAGAAAATCAATAGGCTGGCGTGATTTCTGGAGTTATGGCAAAAAGCAAGGCTATTTGAACTGGGTGAAGATATTTTACCTTCTTAATCGATTATCAAAAGCGTTTTCAACACCACCATGGTGCGAAGATATGTATTTAATGTCATCATTTTTCCGTGATCTTTTCGATGAAGCGGACGAGATTTCGAATACATTGAACATACAAATTTCTGATCCACGTAGCTATAAAGGTACAATGTACTACGACGCTTTCATGTTAGGGATTTTTGAGGTTCTTAAGCAATTGGAAGATGTGGGGTCAAATCCATAAAGACAGATGATAGATACTAGATATTAGATGTTAGAAAGAGAAATGAGAAATGGCATCACCTTGTTAAGACTTGGAGAAACGGAGATAAGGAGACTGGGAGAAAAAGCGAAGGGCGTTTTTTAATTGCAAATTGCAGCAAATTCTAATTTACAAAACCATCCGAGACTTTAGATTGACTTTGTTCAAAAATCTCATATTATATAGCAGTGATGAAAGGTAAAATTGATGTGGTGTATGCATAAGAAGATAGCATGATAAGCAGCAAGTGAGAAGTGGAAAAAGGAGAAGAAATGCATAGGAAAAAGTCTGCATCAACCATCCATGCATATGCAGCGAGAGCGCCGGGAAAACCGCTCAAGCTACATACCTATGAGGCACCTAAGCTGGGGGAACATGATGTCCGCATATCGATCACTCACTGCGGTGTCTGTCACACTGATGTCAGTGCCATCGATGACTATTATGGAATAACTACATATCCTTTTGTGCCTGGTCACGAAATCGTCGGATACGTGTCAGCAGTGGGCCGTGCCGCCTCTGGTCTTAAGGAAGGCGACAGGGTCGGCGTAGGGTGGCAGGGTCGTTCCTGCATGAAATGCGAATGGTGCTTGAAGGGAGAAGAACATCTCTGCATGGACATTGTTAAGTCAGGAACATGGGTTCCATACGGCGGTTTCTCCTCTTCTATTGTCGTCGATAGCCGGTTTGCATACCCTCTACCTCAAGCCATGCGTTCTGAGGTTGCTGCCGTACTTCTATGTGCCGGTGTTACTGTCTACTCTCCGCTCAGAACTTATACAAAGGGCTCCGCCCCAAAGATCGGCGTTGTCGGTGTCGGGGGTGTGGGCCATGTCGCTATCCAGTTCGCTCACACCTTTGGCTGTGAGGTTACGGCAATTTCATCATCTCCAAAGAAGAAAAAGGAGGCGCTTGCCTTTGGTGCTGACCACTTCATTGATTCAAACGACGCAGATGGCTTGCGGCAAGTTGAGTTCGGTTTCGACCTGCTGATGTGCACGGCGAGCGACGGAGTCAAGTGGGAGAAAATGCTGATGATATTAAAGAAGAAAGGAAGAATGATCTTGCTCGGTTTCCCAACCATGGCACTCCATCCGCTTGACCTTGTAGCACACGAGCTTTCGATCACTGGTTCCTTCCTAGGCAACCGTTCGGCAATGAAAGAGACACTGATGTTCGCGCAGGCACATGGTATTACGCCCAAAGTCGAGCTGATGCCTATGTCGCAGGTAAATAAGGCGATTCAACGGGTTAAAGAGAACAAAGCACGCTATCGAATCGTGCTGGTCAACAAGGATGGAGTGTAGTAAGCCGCAGGAAGATATGGGGTCAGACCCTTCCTAAGAAACGGAGACTTGGTGAAAGGAAGGGGTCAGGAAATCAAAGAATTAGTATCAAATGACCTTTGTATTCTACGGTTGAAGACATCTCACATTTGTTCGATACACTGAAATCTGCAGCTCAATCGGAGATTAAGGCATATTTCGTGCACGCTGCGCTGGAGAAAACAATAATAAAGAGCGAAGGACGTTTTTTAATTGCAAATTGCAGATTTAATCCCCCGCACCTTGTTTTGCTTCTGGCTTGCGCCATGCCTGAGGTTTCTGTAGACATCACAATAAATGTATTTAGTTATATCCATACATCTGCCTGAGCGGTACTCAATTTTATAGCCAAATCTAAGATTTGGGAAAATTTGGTGTTGACATCGTCATAAATTTTAGGATAATTTAGACGATATGTTTTGTCCTAAATGCAAAGCTGAATACAGAACGGGTATTACGGTATGTGTTGATTGTGATGTTCCGCTCGTAGAAAGGCTTCCTGAGGAGAAGGAAGAACACTTAATTCTTACTAAATACGAAGAATTACTGTACACACATGATCCAGGATTGGTTGCTATTATCAAGTCCATTCTCGACGGTGCAGGTATTGCGTACATTTTTCAGGGTGATAGCTCTGGGTATTTACATCCGATGATAGTACCAGCACGATTATTTGTAGAGAAGGAAGAAATGCAAAAAGCACGCGATTTACTAAAAGATTTTATATAATTATATCAGGGAAAAAGGGGATCAAATCCCCATTATACACGATAACGAGGGCAGGCAATAACGACAGATGATAGATACTTGATGCTAGATACTACACCTACGGTGTCGATGACAGTGATAAAAAAGCAGATTACAATGATAGATTGCTACATCCAATGGCACAATGATTATAAATATAAATGGTAAAGTAACCAAAGTCAGTGGGGACTCAGCGGGGACGGTGCCCCTCAATACATTCCTCTCTCTAACTTCGTTAGACTCGAGACTATAGCATCTCGCAAAACTCGATATCTACGACCTCTCTCTAACTTCGTTAGACTCGAGACTATAGCGATATCATCGACAGACGAGGGCATCTCGCAAAACTCGATATCTACGACAGGCATTGGACAAATAAATAAAGCGCAAAGGGTAACGAGTTCCGCATAGGGCATTGACTTTTCTTTGAAATTCAAGATAATTAGTTAGGAGAAGATGGAAAATATGAAAAAACATGTAATTGTATTATCGGTTATATATTTTGTTACACTTTCATTTGCCCAAGCACCAGATACAATGTGGACAAAGATCTATGGAGGATTTGATTATGATGTAGGGCGCTCATTGCAAACCACCTCGGATCAAGGATATATCATTGCAGGTGAAACAGCATCGTTTGGAACAGGTGGTAAAGACATTTATCTCATAAAGACAGATACTAATGGTGATACAATGTGGACTCGTACTTATGGGGGTGCGGCTGATGACTGGGGTAATTCAGTTCAACAAACGTCAGATGGTGGATACATTGTAGCAGGATGTTCAGACCCCACCGGTGCTGCTGACTATGACATCTGTCTTATAAAAACGGATTCAAATGGTGATACAATGTGGACTAAGACTTTCGGGTCCAGTGGTTATGATGAGGCACGTTCTATTGAGCAGACAACGGATGGCGGTTATATTATGACAGGCATAACTAACTCATACGGTTCAGGAGATTATGATCTTTTTCTCCTGAAAACCAATACAGATGGAGATACTGCCTGGATGAGAACTTTCGGTGGGGGCAGTTGGGATGAGGGTAATTCAGTCCAACAGACTTCAGATGGCGGATACATCATTGCTGGAATTTCTGCTTCGTTCACAAGCGGTGATTATGATTTCTATTTAATAAAAACAGATGCTAATGGGGATACAATATGGACTAAGACCTACGGTATGACGAGTGATGAGGGGGGTCGTGAAGTAATACAGACTTCCGATGATGGATATATTGTAGTGGGATATATTAAATGTGCTACTGGTTGCGAAAACACTTATCTGATAAAGACTAGCTCAAATGGTGATACACTATGGACAGGAATTCATGGGAATGATTATGGTGTGGGAGGATATTCAGTGATTCAGACTGCTGATGGTGGATTCATAGTTACTGGAGGCATGTGGAATTTTTCTAACGTTGGATTTGATGTTCATCTCTTCAAAATTGATTCGACAGGGCAAGAACTTTGGAGCGCATTGTACGGCAAAGCAAATGATTGGGACATCGGTCTTTCAGTTCAGCAAGCTGCTGATAGCGGATACATTATAACAGGTATTACCCACTTATGCGCTCAAGGAAATGATGAGGTATATCTAATAAAAACAGATCCCGAAACTGGCATTGGAGAGAAGCTGATATCATATCCTATAAGTATAGAGCCAAGGATAGTTGTATACCCAAATCCCTGCAGAGGTGAGATGAATATTATTATTAGTAATACACATGACAAAAAGAATTTTTCATTAAGGATATATGATATTTCAGGAAGATTGGTTAGGGATTTATTACCAGATGGTGATTATTCTGAATTACCAATAGCTTTCTTTTGGGATGGTAAAGATGATTTCGGGGATTTCCTTTCAAATGGAGTATACCTTCTGAGATATGATACAAATGGAAACCAAATGACTGTGAAGTTAACCATAGTGAGGTAGGACATTATGATGATGATTTTATTGCTTGGTTCGTTATTGGTTCAAGTTGATCCCATTTTAATTGATGAACCAGGAATAGAGATTTTATCAGTTCTTAATAATCATATAATTGGAAGAGTTGATGAAGATTTCGCTACTGACTCTCCCGATATTAGGGTTCTGTCTAAATACAATCCTGAAAGTATATATTTATGGGTCAATATGCTTCCCGGTAGCAGTGTTCAAGAAATTAGTGAATCAGGAGAAATCCTTTTTATCGATAATGAGAATCTTCTTCTTGAAACAAACGACTATCTTATTCGAAATCTAAATAGTCGTAAACTAATGCTTTATAGATTACCTGAACAAACGATAATTTTAGAGCGAGAACAGACAAGTTTTTCATTTGGTGGGCGTGATCCCATTGTTCAAGAGATAATAGATGCTGTTGATTCCCTTTCTATTCTTAATTATGTACAGACTCTTCAGGATTTCGTATCTCGAAATTCTTTCAACATTGACTGTGATTCCGCGGTCCATTATGTTAAATTATATTTTGAGAATCTTGGTTATGACTCCGTGTTTTACCAATATTACTCCTCGGCATATGCTCCTAACATCTATGCTGTTAAGAATGGCAGTAATGATGATTCAACATATATCATCTGTGGGCATATTGATGCTACATCAGGTTTTATGTTTCAAAACGAATTGGTTGCTCCTGGAGCTGACGATAACGGTTCTGGCTCTGCCTGTGTACTTGAGGCAGCGAGAGTAATGGCAGACTTCGATTTTGAACATCGTTTGGTATTTATATGTTTTACTGGCGAGGAACAAGGTTTGGTTGGAAGCTATAATTGGTGTCAGGAGCATCAGAATGATCCTATATATGGAGTTATTAACTCTGATATGATCGGTTATATGGATGTTCAACCACCAAGACTATCAATATGGAGTAATACTCAATCTCAGTGGCTGATGAATTTTGTTGACTCCTGCGCTTCCGCATATGTCCCAGAGTTAGTAACATTTCCGATGGTTTATCCCGTTGGCGGTGATCACAGCAGCTTCTGGGACATTGGTGTGTCGGCAGTATTGCATTTTGAACGATCTGTTCAGTGGAATCCGTTTTACCATACCAGAGGTGACACAATTGGAGCTGGCTTTAACGACCTTGAGTTTTGTTGGTTATCAACAAAACTCAGTATTGCCGCGCTTGCTAGTTTGGCACAACCTATTGGGAGTAAGGTTGAAGAAAAGGATATTATCGTTGAAAAGAGTGACAGTAGATCTACCATCTTCAGCGGACCTTTGCTTTTATCCAAAGACAAAAACTGTAAAGTCTTTGACATCACAGGACGAGAAGTTAAACCCCATCTCCTGCGACCAGGAATATATTTTATAGAGGTTGATGAACAGATACTAAAAAAGGTTATTAAAGTAAAATGAAATCACTGCTATCTTTTTGTTATCTCTGTAATCGATTTGCGAAGCAAAAGGGATCTACTTCATTGAGATTGATGGAGTAATTTCACACAAAGTAATCAAAATTAAATAACGGCACAAGGTAAGATATGGAGTCAGACCTTTCCTGAAAATCCCCGTACGCTGTCGCTACGAGGGCCTCTCGTTTCGCTCGAGATCTACGACAGCAGAGACTGGGAGAAACGGAGACAAGGAGAAAGGGAGATACGCTGCGCTGAAGTAAAATAATAATAAGGAAAGTCCCAATGAAACAGTGAACATTTCATAGGATAAACAGGGCATTTTTTATTTACAAAACCAGCCGACATTTTAGATTTTGTCGAATATCAAGTTGTAAATATCGCTATAGTCTCGAGTCTA
>JAGMEL010000320.1 GCA_023128195.1 Caldifarciminota bacterium
GTGTAGTAATGCATTCGACAATTATAAAATTAACTAATTAACAAATAGTGTCAAAATAGAGGTCAGCCCTTGAAAAGGGACATATCATATCATAAATGGAATGTGCCCTAGATTTGATGTTATCATTTCCTCGGGACAGGGAAGTAAGAGGCAATCCCTCCACTTGGCTCGAGCAAGATGTAAGAGACAAGAAGTAAAAACACGGAATAAATTAACAATTTGCAATATGAAATCTACAATGTTTTAATCTCTTGACACTTTGTTTATTTTGAATATAATAGCCTATGGGAAAATCAAGAAGTGTTTTGAAAAATATTAGAAAGACGGCGCGGCGGCGCAAGGCAAATCTTAGTAAAAAGAGAAAATTGAAGAGTGCAATTAAACAGATTAATAAGATCAAGACAAAAAAAGCGGCATTAAAGTCTTATCCTAAAGTTCAGACGATAATCGATAAGTCAATTCAGGATGGTCTTATTAAAAAGAATACTGCGGCTCGCTATAAATCGCGTCTTATAAAGCACATAAACAGTCTAAAATAATTACCCCAAAAAAAGTAGTCCTAAAACCAAAGAAAAAAGTAGTTGCGGCTACCTCGTATTGTATTAGGTGGGCAGGTGCATGGAATATTCTTTTATATAGATTGTATAGAAGAATGAAGGAGGAAAAATGAACAAGAGCTTTTTGATTGGTTTGATAATAGTGTCGCTTGGTTTGGTTTCTGGATTGACGCTTTTTGGCTCAAGTGATGCATTGAATCTAAATATCCCAATTGTGGATATGAAAGGAAGATTAGGTAAATGTCAGGTTGATATACTTGACCTGGATGATAATGTTGTTGGCAGTGCATATCGGTTTGTATATATTAACAAAGATTACTACTCATTACCGATAAAGGTAAAAATAAGAGAGAAGGTGGATGATTATGATCTGTTGCGGATTAAGGTAACATTTAAAAAGCAGACGCAGATTTATTCACTTTATCAACTCCAGGATAGGATGATCGTAAAAATTCTTGGCCAGAATGAATTCATCAAAGGTACACCGATTAATTATCGAATTGTTGTTCAAAACCAGAAGACTAATGAACCAATTAAAGATGCCAAGGTGAAGATAAGTTTA
The DNA here is from genome assembly GCA_023128195.1 of Caldifarciminota bacterium. GTDB lineage: Bacteria > Hydrothermota > Tepidihabitantia > SM23-42 > SM23-42 > SOIY01. The sequence goes on from JAGMEL010000320.1 coordinate 1,120, forward strand.
AAAACAGAGGGACGAGAGAAAAAGCTTTGTAATGGAGTGACAGATAGATCAGGATCATGCAGGGTAGATTTCAATCTTCCTGATGATATTGAAAATGCAGACTTGCATTTTGAAATTGTTTCAGATATTGGCAGGGACGAATATGACACAAACATAAAATTATTGAGCGGTAATCTTACTTATCTTGTTACTGATAAACCAATTTATCAACCAGGGCAGACAATACATATTCGTACACTTTCATTACGTAAACCAGAGCTTTGTGCAGTAGAGGGTGATGATCTCACTTTTGAAATCGAGGATAGTAAAGGTAATAAAGTATTTAAAAAACTATTAAAAACTGATGATTTCGGCACAGCATATATCCAGTTTCTGCTTGCTGATGAGGTCAATTTCGGTAATTATACGATAAGGGCTATACTGGCAGGCGAAAAGATCGAAAAGACAGTGAAGGTGGAGAAGTATGTACTTCCAAAGTTCAAAATTACACTGAAGACAGAAAAAGAGTTCTACTTGCCTGGCGAACACATGACAGGAGATATTGATGTTCAGTACTTTTTTGGAAAACCAGTTGCCTATGGCAAGGTCAAGATCACTACTTATAAATATGATATTGGTTTTCAAAAAGAAGCTGTGATTGAAGGGAAATGCGACAAAAACGGTATGTACCATTTTGATTATACACTGCCTGATTATTTTGTTGGTGAACCATTAGAAAAGGGCGATGCATTTATACGATTAGATGTCGAGGTTATTGATAAGGCGAACCATAGCGAGAAGACATCCATGAAAAAGAAGATTGTCCAGAATGTGATAGGTCTTTCAATAGTACCTGAGGGAGGTGTATTAAGACCCAATCTTGAGAATCGAATTTATGTTCTTGCCAATTACCCTGATGGCACCCCTTGTATAGCACAAATAGATATGCAAATTGATGGTAAGAAGATGAAAGCTAAAACAGATGATTATGGCATAGCCGAATTTCTGTATACACCTAAAGATTCAAGGTCTGAGATACTTGTTGAAGCAAAAGATGAAAAAGGTGAGACAGCACAGATAAAAAAGGAATTTTCAATGGATATCGACCGTGATCAGATAATAATGAGAATGGCACGTGGTATTTACAAGGTCGGAGATAATATCGATTTGCAGTTTTTAACTACAAAAAGAAGAGGCAGGGTTTATCTTGATATAATAAAGGACAATCAAACTGTTCTTACAAAATCGGTTAATATTCATAATGGTAAGGGCAATTACAAGTTGAATCTTAGCCCGGACATTTCTGGATCGATCTGGTTTCATGCCTATATTGTGACGCCAGGCAGTGATATTGTCAGGGATACAAGGTTTTGTTATGTACATTCTGCTGATGATTTATTCATTGGAGTGAAGGGTAATAAGGATGAATATCTGCCTGGTGAAGATGGCGAGATATTGTTTACAGTTACTGGCAAAGATGGAAAACCAAAGGTGGCAGCTTTGTGCATTGCGATCGTTGATGAGGCGGTTTTTGC
>JAGMEL010000321.1 GCA_023128195.1 Caldifarciminota bacterium
GTTATTTTTCTCTTTACCATAATATTTATGGTCGGCATCGTGTATGTCATGGTGAAAACAATCTATTATTTACCAGCCTTGAGTCATCGAATAAGTCCCAGACAACATTCCCGAATCATTGACATAATAAAATCGTTAATTCTTTTAATACCTGTTTTGATACTCCGTAATCTTTATGTAATATATATCTGCTATTCTGTTTTATTAATTTTCATTTTGAGTAACCGGGAAAAGAACTGGTTAAGGATAAACATTGTCAGTCTACTTTTGATGTTTATTTTATCTCTGCCTATAAATAATTTCGTTGCATTCCTCAAAGGAAATAATGACAGTTATCAACTCTATGAAGTGGTCAACTATGATAGTTCTTGTAACTTGACAGTAGCTAATAATGATAATAAGAAATTTTTGGCTTATGGGTTAAAACAGCAGGGGAAATTAGAAGAGGCATTATCATTATATGAAGACCTTTATTATCATGGTAATCGAGATATTGCCGTAGTTAATAACCTCGCAAATATCTATTTTCTTTACGATGAAACCGTACGGGCAGAATCACTGTACCATTTTGCAATTATATTAAATGACCGTGGTGAACCATATTTTAATCTCGGCCTTCTAAAATTAAAAAATATTGAATATTCAGATTACTCAAAGTATATGGAGGAAGCCCGTAAGAAAAATTTTTCCAGTCTCCGTAATGAACCTATTGATATTAAACCTACAAATGATGACTTTTATAAAATGATTTTTTCGGAAAAACTGGAACTTAATGGTGTTGTTAAAAGTACATTTATACTGCCATTTTTAATAATTATTTTCCTAACGTTCGTACCGATTAAATTTTCACCTCCTTTCTACTGCACAAGTTGTGGTCGACCGATTTGTAAAGATTGTATACAACAAATTGAAGATGAAATAATGTGTGGAAACTGTTTTACAAGATTTAAATCAACAAAAAAGAAGGAGATAGAAGATGATCTAAGAAGATCGGTAAGCAAAAGTAGGAGAAAAATTAAAAATATTATACTTCATACACTGAATATTATTGTCCCGGGTGCTGGATTAATCTATCTGAAAAGGCATCTTGCCGGAATAATTATTGTATCTTTAGTAATGATCGGTTATGTTCCCGTGTTGTTCCCAGGAAATTTTGTGAGACCATCAGGTTGGATAGTACCTCCATTCTCTTCCATATTTTTCTTTGTCGCTATAATAATTGCTATCTTTTCGTATATAATTTCTTTTTCATTAATCAGGAGATACTATGCCGATTGAAGGAGATTTAAAAAGTCTTAACCTCTCAAGTGTTCTGCAACTTGTTTCGCAAGATCGTCTCACCGGCGTTTTAAAAATCAAAAGAAAAAATGAAATTGTCGATATCGGATTCGCTCACGGAGAAATCACAGGTGCATTTTATGAACGGGGAGAAAAGGTTGAAAGGCTGGAAACATATTTTGTCAGATCTGGTCTGATTGGAAAGAATGTCTACGAAATGGTTGCGGAAATACACAATAAAACAAAAAGACCCATAATGAATATTCTTCTGGAAGATAAGTATTTAACTATGGAAGAGGTCGAGCGAATAATAAGGTTTAAAATACAAGAAGTTTTCGACGATATATTCACGAGGAATGAGGGTGACTTCAAATTTGAACAGTATTCTGTAATATACCCGAAGAGTATAATAAAAATAAGACTGAATACCGAAAGGCTAATTTTAGAATCGGCACGTAGAATTGATGAATGGCCAAAAATAAAAACAGTAGTCCCCTCTGGAGACATTGTCTACAAAAAGGTTGAAAGGCCAGAACTGAAACTAAAACCTACAGAAGATGAAGCACATGTATTAGCTTTATTAGATGGACATCGCAGTGTTGATGATTTAATTGAAATCTCAGGACTTGGAAAATTCTACACATATAACTGTCTTTACCGACTTTTGTCCACTGGCCAAATTATACTCGCTTACGCAAAACCATCAGCAAAAAAGAGCCGGGTGAAAAAACGGTTGACTCTAAAATTTTTGACTATACCTTTAGGTATTGCAGTAATAATTTTTATCTTAATCGCCCAATTTCTCATTGGCAATTATATCTCTGATCATCATATTTTATCTTTTAGTGTCATAAATGAAGATTTTTATGAATCAGACTACAAAAATTATCAAGAGGTTTTCTTTTACAAGCACAATCGAAGACCATCGGTTAGGGAGGTAAAAGATATCTTTGAACAGTAAAACCTGAATGTTTGTTATACGCGATGGTTAAGTAATATAATTTGTAATAAGAGGGAGGACAATATGGTGATGAGAAAATATTTTAGAATAATAGCAGTGATTTCAGGAGTTGTACTCGCTGTAGTGCCAGTATGGGCTGATAATGGGGCAGGTACATGTAGCTTTACTTTTTTAAAGCTTGGCATGGATGCAAGGTCTGTTGCCTTAGGTGAGGCATTCACCGCATTTGTGGATAATGCCACAGCTACATACTGGAATCCAGCAGGGCTTGCAAGGGTCTCTTGTAATCATATAACAGGGACCTATCTCAATTATATTGCGGGAATTCAATCCGGGTATCTGGGTTATGCCCTACCCCTTTGGGAAAATAGTGGTCTTGGTATTGGGATAACCTATTTTGATTATGGTAAAATTCAAGAAACTACTCCTGATAATCCTACTGGACAAGGCCTGGGCGAGTATGGTGCCAGCGATTTTTCAGCAAGTTTGGCTTATGCAAAGAGGCTCGGTCAGTTTTATTTAGGCATTGGTCTAAAAGGTATCTATTCAAAGATTCACGATTATTCAGCCCATGCCATTGCCTGTGATCTTGGTGTCCAGTGCGAGCTTTTTGCTAATAAACTGTTAATTGGACTTGCTGGCCGCAATCTTGGAATCCAGACCGGTGCATTCATTGAAGAAAAGGCAAATTTGCCATTAGATATTGAGTTTGGTCTTGGGTACAGACTCTTTGATCGATCACTGCTTTTGGCATTGGATGTAGGTAAACCCATGGATAATAGATTCAACTTTCAAACAGGCATTGAATACTGTTTAAAAAAAATCCTTTTGTTTCGGCTTGGTTATCGTTCTTTGGGCAGTGATCTAAAGAGCGATTCAGACCTTGACATCCTTGCTGGTGTTAGCACAGGGATAGGTGTAAGGGCCAAGAATTTTCTTATAGATTATGCCTTTATCCCCTTTAATGAACTCGGCAATACCCATAGAATCTCTTTTTCAATGGAATTTGGTAGTGTGCGGCAGAGATCATCCAAGAAGCCATCAGTAGATCATTACAAAAAGGCTGAGGAGTATCGAAAAAATGAGCTCTGGGCAGAGGCTGCGGCTGAATATGAAAAGGTAGTCTCTTCTGATGCTGGAAATGTTATGGTATATTCATGGCTTGGTTATTGCTATTACAAATTGGGAAACAAAGACAAGGCTATTACTGCCTATGAAAAGGCATTGGAGATTGATCCTGATAATGAGACAGTAAAAAAGAGTTTAAAGATATTAAAAGGTAAGTAGTAAATTAAAAGAGCTCGAGGGTAGTAATCGGAGGGGTAGGATGGAGCACAAAATAATCAGTTATTCCACAAGTCATATCTTTTTTAAAATTACCCTTATTGTCTTGTGCTTCAGTAATCTGGGTGCAGCAACCTATTATGTATCGTTATCTGGTAATGATAATTGGCCAGGGACTTCACCTGATTCTACCTGGCGACATGTCGCCTATGCAACACAGCAGGCTCAAACAGGTGACAGTATATTAGTCTTTGAAGATACATATGAAGATGAACACGCGGTCTTTGCGAATTCCGGTTCTTCAGAAAATCCCATTGTGCTTACTGCCTATAATAATACATTCACATTAGATGGAATAGATAATACTGGAATGGCAATAAGAATGGTAGATAAGTCATACATCAATATATCTGGATTTCATATAAAAAACTATGGTACTGGCATACGAGGTGAAGGTTTATTAACGAACCTTGAGATTAGTAATTTCATAATTGAAGACATTGCTGGAGAAGGTGTAGACTTTGACGGTGCCTCGCTCCAGAATAGTGTAATAACCGATTTTACAATACGAAATACAGATGGTATAGCAGTAACCCATTTTGATTACAGTTCTACGGACTGTCATGATGTTGAGATTTCCCACTTTCTTATAAGAGATGTAAATAATGAAGGCATTAATTGGCGAAACACAAAAAGGGTACATATTCATCACGGTGAAATATATAATACAGCATCAGACGGTATTCATCTTCAATTGAATATCGATTCCTCTACTGTTGAATATGTACGGGTAGATTCGACAAACTGGCACGGCATTGCGATTCATGACCATACAGTTGGTGATTATCCATGTTCTACCAATGTAATAAGATACTGCTATGTTGCCAATTGTGGTCACAATGATATTGACCTTCACTCAGGTGCTTTTAACACAGTAATTGAAGCCTGTACTGTAGGTGGTCCATTAACAAATGGTCAAGCCATATACTTCCATAATTTAGGAGCGGGCCTGATTGTAAGAAATTGCGTTATTCAAGATGTACCCGGCGATGGGATAGATGGTGGGCCATCATCAGGCCAGTATTTAAGGGATATACTAATCGAGAACAATTCATTCTACAATCTTAGTTGTGGTATTAGGCTTCAAGGTGCGACAGAAAACATTACAATAAGAGGAAATCGCATTTATAACACACCCTATGACATTCAAGTCGGTGCCTATAACATTCTTATAGACAGTAATTATACTGAGAATGGATATTATAGGATTAATGGAAATGATGGAAGAATATTTGACGCATTAGATACTACTTATCACGCAAGAAGTGCCTATGGTTCGTTTGTTACAGTTGGGCA
>JAGMEL010000322.1 GCA_023128195.1 Caldifarciminota bacterium
ATACGAGTGGAACTTATTACAAGAAGTGGCAGGAAATTTGTGGAAATCCTTCGGTTGAAACATCGCATGAGGTTGGAGACTTCCCCATAGCAGCACTTATTAAGGTTAAAGTTAATAATACTGTTTATGGCATTTACTTAACCGGCACGACAGGTTGGATTAGTTTTGACTACACAAGCGGTTTTGCTTCAGATACTGTCGTCTTTGAGGCATATCTTGATAGATTTGTTACTGAACCCGAATTATTTGTCTATCCCAATCCTTATAAAGGAGATCAAGCCTGGCCCGAGCGCATAAGCTTTGGTAATCTGCCGGCTGAGGCAATAATCAGAATATATACTCTATCTGGAGATCTGGTTAAGAAAATCGAACATCAAGAAGAGACTGATGGTGGTATTGAAGAATGGGATATAAGTGATATAGCCAGCGGTGTATACATCTATTCAGTCAAATCTACGTGTGGGAAAAAGGTGGGTAAGGTGAGCATAATAAAATAATTAGGAAAAGAAATGAAGGAATATGGTGAAGTTGTTAGACTTATTTTGCTTTTGGCTTTAGCAGTAGCTGGCATAAATCCTCTTTTTGCCCAGGCTCCAGAGATTACAACCTGGAGCTCTAATGGTTCAGGTGCAGCAAATCCACAGGACATAATGTACTTAGTGAATCAGAGCGAAACAGTGACCTTCACAATAACTGTAAACCAGACAGTTGACTATGAGTGGCAAGTAAATAAAGTTGTGCAAACAGCCACTGGAAACAGTTTTACCTGGACCGTGCCAAATGAAGGAAACATCTGGGAGATTCACATTAAGGTATCAAATGCCAATGGTGAAGATCACAGGGAATGGACAGTTTCAACATTATCCATGTCTGAAGCTCCGGACTTCTTCGATTTTTTTACAGATTTGATATCCCATGATAGGACAGAAAGTGACCTATGGAATAGAATATTACCTGAATGGGAATATAGTTCTCCGCCACCTTGTTCAAGCGGATTTGCAGAAAATTGGACATATTCCTTTGTCAACTCATCAGTATCATATGGTACATGGAAATTTAAATATCGATACCCAGCAGGTAATACCGGTGCCTGGGGATATGATTTCGCTTATATTATTGACCCATCAGTTTCAGGTTATAACTATGCAAGTTATAACAAAAGTGCTGATGCTCATCATCATTGTTGTGTATGTTTTGGTGATAATGGACAATTTAGTATAGATTACGACGGCTCGGGCGTATACGAAGATGGGAATTGGCATACTGTTTTGATAATTCGAACACAAGACGGATGGTTCTATATGTGGAGGGATGGGTATTTTGAATTATATGCCTATGATAGCACCAATGTAAATTGTGAATCAATGTGGCTCAGGTTATCAGAACATAATGACGATAAATTATATTTTGATTGCATTGAGATATATCAAGGAGAATACTTTTTTCCACCAAAAGAAATAATCTATGGTGAGTATATCTGGAACTATTATTGCCAGAATTATTATTATTATCCGGAAAAGAGAAATGGCATCATAATAAAAGGACGGAATGTTACATTGATTGATATTGCTGATTCCCTTAACAATCCTTCTTTATTTAATTACAATCCTGGTACAAAGACCGCAATCTGCTACACTGACCTTGTGGTTTACGAGGGTTCAGAACTAATCATTAAAGACGAAACCCTAAAATTTCATTGTGACTATGATGGCGAGCTCCATTTTGTTCCCAAGTATGGTTCCCGGATATATATTGAGAACAGCACTATTAGTTCAGATAATACGTATTACTGGTTGTGGAATAATGCCGGTTCAACTACGCATTATGGGAATGAGGTTTTGTATACTGGGGGCGGTCATAGTACGCCAGATTCAGCATTACATAATACATTCCCACTCGGTCACTCATATCATGGTTCTCTTATTATTAAAAACTCAATAATAGATAATACTGCACATATATTCTTTGATTCTCCATATGAATTGAATATAACCGATACCGAATTTAAAAATCTGCATGAGGTTGATATAGGTAATTACTCGGTAAGTGGATCATATAATAATGCCTTAAGAGAACAAAGGGAATTTGCACAAGGTGATAAGGCATTCTGGATTTACACTGATGATATAAACCTTAAAGATTTTACCTTGAATAATATTACATTCACCGGTAGAACGAGCCCAATAGATATTGCATTTCTCATAAATGCTCATAGAGATAAGTTAAATGTATACAATCTGAATTTAGAAAATGAAAACATACTAATAAAGGAATCTCTTGGTCAAACCTATGGACAATCACATACATGTTACTGCGGTGGGGCTCCATATGAGTGGAAGAGTTACATAAAGAGTGGAATTGGCTTAGTGAATTGTAAATTCAATAATCTCCATATAAGTCCTGGTCTTTTTACTGATTGTGAAGGTATGCCAGTTGAGAAGTATGGACTTGTAAAATATTACTTAGATGTTCTGGTAATTGATTCTCTCGGAAATCCAGTTTCTGATGCATTGGTAACAGTAACGAATGAAATAGATGGTAATTATCCAGCAGAAAATTTGGTGGTGATCACACCTTATTGTCTTGGTGAATATGGTTGTTTTTATCACCATTTTCGGATTCTTGAAGGACAACCAGTTAATTCTGTTATCACCGGAACCAATGGCCATACACCATTACCCTTTGATACAACAAATACACTTATTATTACTGATTACAAAAAGATAGAAGAAGATACATTAGAAGGTATTAAGATAAGCTGGAAGCTAAATTCAACTCACTGGTGGCTCTTAGACCTCGATGTTTACGATGATATTCATGGCCGTATTTTTCATCATTGCGCTCAGTTGCCCTATTCTTTATTTGCTGAAGAAGATACACAACATATAAAATTGACCTACAGTGATGCGGATAGTTCATTCCGTCTAATAGTCACAAATCAAAATGATTCACTTATCCTGGATACAGGTGAAAACAATATTACGACTGACATTTCTGCACTCCAGTTTGATCAATTGGGATTTGAAGTGCGACAATCTCCTTATGCTACAAAGGAAATATCGTGGGATAATCAAGGGCATATAAAATTGTATACAGATGTTTATCGGGGAATTATAGAATCCCATATTGACAATATGATAATAGATGTTGACGGTGTCGGCGTAATTGAACATAATGATTATTCATCAGACCCAGGATTAATCCCTGTGGTAGAAGACGGCTTTGAGTATTATGATCTCTCCGGGTCAACAGGAGGAAATTCATTTACCTGGGAATTTGATAATATATTCCCTATTCTTGATGCAGATGGTCCCTGGGTCTCAGTCTGGTTAACCAATAGCAGAACCAGTAGGTCAAGGATGAGCAAAAACATCAACTATACTTATACTATCACTGCCTCAAAGGGTAATTTAACAGGCACGGTCAGAGGTGTTGACCCTGATGAAACCTGGTATTGTCCAGATCCCATGATTCCTAATCATACAGTGATAATCGTTCTTGGTACTGATCAGGGAGTGATGCCCAGGCTTTTGATCTATCCCAATCCCTATAAAGGAGATCAAGCCTGGCCTGAAAAGATAACCTTTGGCAATTTGCTCGCTCAAACAACAATAAGAATATACACTCTGTCCGGTGATCTAGTAAAGAAAATCGAACATCAAGCACAGACTGATGGTGGTATAGAAGAATGGGATATAAGTAACATTGCAAGTGGTGTATACATCTACTCAGTCAAATCTCAGAGCGGGAAAAAGGTGGGCAAGGTGAGTATAATAAAGTAGATTTGAATATGATAAATCAAGGATATGTTAAAGAACAAAAGAAAATGAAATATTTAACATTCGGATTTTTAATAATGTTTGTATTAATGATTTCTCAGGTATTTGGTTCTGTGCAATATGACCCGGATTCCAATACCATATATCTTATAGATGGTAATAACACACTTCAGAGCATGTATGAGGAGATTAATAATCCTTCAGTATTAGACTACGATTCAAGCACAAATACCTATACACTTACAGCCTATATGTGTGGCATGCAAGGTTATGATGCTGATCTGGAAATGACAAATGCCACTTTAGTATTTAACAACACTGCACTGGATACGTATAATATTAAAACATACTCGGATTTAGTTATTGATAGTATGCTCATCAAGTCAGTAAGTCAAACCTATCCCTGGAGAATATGGGGATTTGCCCGCTGGACCTCATATAGTGCCATAATAACCAATTCCCAATTTGAGAATGGACATATCTTTATCTCACCGAATGGCTGGCAAACACCGTCCAGTCCCATTGTTATACGAAATAACATTTTCTGTGATTATATTGCAAATGGAGGATATAGTTCATTAAACGATCCAAGTCAGGGAGCTTTGGCACTTAAGCAAGATGCCGCTGTAGACGCTATCATTTGTAACAACACCTTTTATAATATTCACTTATCAACTTATCACTATCATGGCATTCTCATATTGAATGGATATACTGGTTGTTTGGTTGACTCACTCTTTATAACCGATTGCTCAACGACTACATATGGAATGACCTATTGCTACGGTACTGCTGGATTCGATTCTCCGCCCAGGTTTTCAAATTTTTTGATAGAGGATGTTGAGGGCTACGGACTTACGGGCAAAGAATATGGGAATGTAATATATAATGATGGCACAATAAGGAATATTACTGGTAATGCAATTCATTTTTATCACAGTAGTGGATATGGCAATACATGGTTCTGGGTTTGGAATGTTGTGATTGATAGTGCAAACTATGGTATTACAAATAATGGAGCAGATAGTATAACTGCTGATATTTATAATTGCTGGATCAATAATATTAGTCAGGGATTTCATATTCTAAATAATGCTGGTTATGTCAATTTTTTTGCCACTAATTGTCGGGTGACGAATTATAACCAATATGCCGGGGTTACTGGTCATGGACAACTACTTGTTTATGAGCTAGTTGACGTATTTGTGAAAGATCTTAACGATAATCCAATAGAGAACACAACTATTACTATAATACCTGAACAATCGCATTCAAATCCATATTATTGCATAAATCGTAAAGTTCAACCCATAGATCAAACAGCGACATTATTGAATGGTCATACTCCACTGCCTCATGAAAATGATAGCTTAACTGTAGTACTATTACGACGAAAAATTACAAGCTCAGTTGATTCATCCTATACATACACAATTAAGGCAACTTATGGTAGTATCAGTGATAGTGTGGTTGGTATAGCACCTAATACTCTCTGGTATCGTACCAATCCCGATTCCTATCCTGGTGTTCCTGAGAAAGGTACTATCACCATCACTTTACCTGTTGAAATTGCAGATACAACTGCTCTGGATAGAATTTTGGTATATCCAAACCCATATCGTGCAGATATGGGTTGGCCTGAAACCATATTCTTTGACAATTTGCCAGGGAAAGTGACTATAAAAATCTACACTATTACCGGTGAATTGATACAAGAAATCGAACACGAAGCTGAAATTGATGGTGGTAAAGAAGAATGGAATATAAGTGATATTGCAAGTGGTATATATATCTATTCAGTCAAATCTCAGAGTGGGAAAAAGGTGGGCAAGGTCTGTATAATTAAGTAGAACCAAGGGAGAATAAAATGAAGTATAAGAAAATCAACAATCCAATAAGTTATATCATTTTTGCATGTGCCCTTATTACCCTGTGCCTCGGCAGAATTGACGCAACAACCTATTATGTCTCGCTCTCCGGCAATGACAATTGGCCTGGCACTTCACCTGATTCTGCCTGGCGTCATATAGCATATGCTACTCAACAATTGGGAGTAGGTGATACTGTAGTGATTGAATCTGGTAATTATGGGAACGAACAAGCAGTAATAGCCAACAGTGGAACGTCAAGTGCACCAATTGTTATAAAAGCAGAGACCCCTGGACAAGTTATTATGCAGGGAGACGGAAGTGGAAATGGTATTTTGATAGAAGGTAATAGTTATATAATTATTGAGGGTATTAAATTCACCAATTTTTCCGTAGGGGTATTTCTTTATCATGTAGGATCTTATATAACAGTTAGAAAATGCATTTTTATTGAGAATACCAGTGGAGGATTTCTAACTTGGGGGACTTCTTCAGACATTTCACTATGCCACCATATTGTGGCGACAGAAAATCAGTTTTCTGATTATACTGACAAACAAGATTATGGGATATATTTTTGCTATGCAACAAATTGTGTCGCTAATAACAATTACTTCTTTGGAGAACATCATCAGGCACTTTCTTTTAAGCGAAGAGTGCATACCGGTATTGCAAAGAATAATATTTTTGAAGGTTTTCTATATTCAGCTTTATATCTGGGGCAGAATTTAGATTCCCCAGGTGATACTAACCGAAGTTATAATCTTATTGCTGAGGGAAATACATTTTGTCCTGCGCAAGGATATCGAGCTAAAAGACCGATATGGGTCGCTAATGTTGAGCGGGCTGTTGTTAGAAATAATTTTATGGAAGGCAAGGATGACGTAGATGGTGGTTGGGGTGAAGGAATTGCTCTCGGTGATTATGAAAGTGGTTATGATCCAGCAAATCCTACGCATATTACCATATACAATAATGTTATGCGCAGGATTGGTGGCACCACTACTAATCCAGGAATTAGAGTATATCATGATTGTCATGATGTCAGGGTTTTTAATAACACCTTTGCCGATTGTGCCTATGGATTGGGATTTGAAGTTGAGGATACTGTATTCTTTCAGAACAATATATTTTACAATTACCAATACGGTATGATACGTGAGGGCAGTGGTCAAAATTGCACATTTAGATATAATGACATCTATCCATACTGGTCAGGAGCCGGTTCTACAAATATTTCTGTTGATCCACTTTTCGTCGGTCCTTTTGATTCATTGGAGTTACCCATTGAAGATCCTTATTTTATCCCTGACTTTAGTCGTGCCATGGTTTGCCAACTTCAAGCCAGTTCGCCTTGCATAAATACTGGAGCTTGTCTTACTACGACTGTAGGTTCTGGTAGTGGGAATGAAATAGAGGTAGAAGATGCAGGATATTTCACAGATGGTTTTGGTATTACAGATGGAGATTTAGTCAGGGTTGGTGTTAATGAATCATTAAGAATAGTTGCGATAGATTACGATAATAACAAAATTACTGTAAACCAAAGTATTTCCTGGAGCAATAATGATGGAGTGAGCCTGCCTTATGCTGACTCCGCACCAGATATGGGGGCTTATGAATATGGTCTTACTGGAGTTAAGGAGATAGAAAAATCTTACTTAGGCTTTGATGCCTCTGTCCTAAAACTCGAACAGAACTATCCCAATCCATTCACAAAGATGACAGAAATCAGATACCAGGTACCTGATATTCAGATGCAAGATGTAAGAAACAATCTCTCGACTTCGCTCGGGACAGGGATGCAAGATATTTCTCTGAAAATATATGACGTAAGCGGAAGAATAGTAAAAGTATTTAATCTTACTTCTGGCTTCTTGCTTCCTGCTTCTACTGTATCCTGGGATGGAACTGATAATAATGGTCACAGGGTTCCTGGCGGCGTATATTTCTGTAGACTCAGTACTACAGATGATTCAGCTACTAACAAATTGCTTTTAATAAAATAATTTTTTGGTTATAATGACAATAACACTCTATTTTTGTGCAGAAATGAGGATAAAATGAAATCGAAAAATTTATATATAGGATGTATTCTGTTATTAAGTGGGCTTAGCCATATTTTGGCTGGAGCAGTTGATATAAAAATCTGGGACACTGGACAAGTAGAGACTGGAAACTTTCATGGTATGGTTGCTTGGCCTTATAATGATTCCTGGGTTGAAGTGCCAAGGGGCTTTACTGGTGAAGTATTCAATGACTTAGTTCTGGAAGGCGAGAATTTCTGGGTCTTCCTTCACGGTAGCGAATACAATGCAAACTTCAGTTTTTTGAAAGGCGGTTATATCCCCGGCGACTGGACAGGACCATTAGCCACACCGGATGCGCCATCCAGGAAAAACGAGATGTATCGAAGCTATGATACACCTGGAGGCTATCGTGCTTATGGTGAAGGTTCAGATACCCATTATGTTCTCCTAAATAGTGACGAGGAAATTATTGTTAGAAGTGTTTCATATCCAAAACATAAACCAGATGGCGACTGGGCGGTAACAACTGATTATCGTTTTCTGTACGGTAAAAGATGGCTGGAAATTATACCTGTGCATCAAGCCTCCGAGTTAGGTTTTCACGGTGAAACAAAGATCATTGTGGTTCCTGATGGCAATGGGATTGGTAATGATTATGTTGCTGATGCCTATGACTATGCCAATGGCGGTGTTGGTGCAATTGATTTTAACCAAGGACAAATGATGCTCGATTTTTTTATGGAGGGTGACGGCATCTGGATTATGACCTGGCCTAATCCATCAACTGCTCAAGCCTACGGTATATGGCAATATGATGGATGGCCGTGTGGTTGGGATTATGTGGATGGAGAGCCTTCTGGCATACTTCCTAATATCTGGAGTTCGCCATTTGCACGATTTGGAGAAAATGGAGATGAACCACTATATGTTGGATTTTTGAATGGAAAATGGAGCCATTGCTTTTGGAATTACCAGAACATCAACCAATACCTTACGCAAGGAACAATTTATTCAGATTGGCTAATAACCTTTTCTCGAAGCCCGCGATACCATGAAGATTGGACACCTTTATATCCAGGGATCTACCGTCTGATAGGAAGAATAGATGACAACTTTTACACACAAGAGATAGATCTAATGAATATCAACAATCCATTAGAATATACTATGCCAGTGAGTGGAAATCTTGAATATGTGTTAATTTATATGTATGATCGTAATACTAACACACCTGATACTATTTCTACACCAATGGATATATACCGTGAAGCAATTCTTGGGATTGAGGAAAACAAAAGTATGGGGAAAATACAACAGGGTTATCTATTGTACCAGAACCAGCCTAATCCGTTTAGGGCAATTACAACGATAAGATATAATTTACCTGAAGAGAACATGGTTGAATTGGTTGTTTACAATATCATGGGGCAAAAAGTGAAGACCTTGCTAAAAGGTAATCAAAAAACCGGGAATTATTCAATAATCTGGGATGGTTGTGATCAAAGAGGCAATAAAATAGCTAATGGTGTCTATATTTATCTTTTGAGGACAGGCGACCATACTTGTCAAAGAAAAGCAATAATACGGAAGTGATTTTATGAAGAAACTATCCAGTTAAAAAACGTGCCGGCAGGTGTTTACATTATAGAATTAGTTTTAGAAAGAGCAAGAATATCCAAAAAAATTGTTCTGTTAAAATAAAAGGGGGTAACGTGTTAAAGCAAATTTTAAGGTCTTCACTTGCTGTAATAATCATAATGTTCATCAGTAAATATTCATGGGCAGAATATCGGAGCTATGCTGATTCAATGAGCATACCCAGACATCATCACACTACAACATTACTTCAGAATGGCAAGGTCCTTGTATGTGCTGGAGGTTGGAATGGACTATATCAAACTGCCTCTTGCGAAATTTTTGACCCGTTGACTAATATCTGGTCCTCCACCGATTCATTGGATGTCCATCGAGAAAAACATACTGCAACCTTGCTGCCCAATGCTAAAGTGCTCGTTGCTGGAGGATTTTACTATGATCAATACACCCTCTCATCCTGCGAAATTTATGATCCATCAACTGCAACATGGATATACACGGATTCAATGAATACCAAGAGAAGATTACACACAGCAACTTTATGTCCAGACGGTAAGGTACTTGTCGTTGCAGGATATAGTGCAGGCACTACCTGTGAGGTCTACGACTATGCAACAGGTAGCTGGAGCCCAACTGATTCAATAGAGACTCCGAGATTTAATCACACTGCTACATTATTATCCAATGGCAAAGTGCTTGTTGCTGGTGGTCATAGCGGTAGTGATTTCTTTTCTTCCTGCGAGATTTACGACCCGACATATGGAACCTGGTCTATAACCGATTCATTGAATCAAGCAAGATATGGTCATACCGCAACCTTGCTTCCCGATGGTAAGGTACTTGTTAGCGGAGGCTGGCCTATAACATCTTCCTGTGAAATTTATGATCCGCAAACCGAAGCATGGGCTTATACTGATTCAATGAATTGCCAGAGGGTGTACCACACAGCTACCTTATTCAACAATACACAGATACTCGTTACTGGCGGATATGTTTATCCAGGTGCTATCTCTGCTTGTGAAATTTATAATGTGACAAACGACACCTGGGCTATGACCGATACATTGAATACCGAGAGATTCTTTCATACTGCTATATTACTTCAGGATTATGGTGTGTTCGTCACGGGAGGAGAGGCTAGATATAATTATACTTCTTCCTGTGAGACTTACGATTCACTAACAGGTATTGAGGAGACTACGGTAAAGGAACAAATTCCTCATATCTCAATACTGCCAAATCCTTTTAGCCATTCCAATGGAGTCATGGAGATCAAGTATGTTCTCACAAAGCAACTTCAGGTCAAACTGACTCTCTATAATATCCTGGGTGAAAAAATGAAGATTTTAGTAGACGAGAAACAGGACCGGGGTTATTATAAGGTTCATTGGAATGGAACAGATACAACAGGTAAAAAGGTATCAAGTGGTTTATATTTCTGTAGATTCAAGGCAGGAGATTTCATTGATACGAAGAAACTATTGTTTCTAAAATAATTTGAATATTGAAAAATATGTCTAATCATCTAAGATAGGTGCAACGACAGGAAATCCATCGGTTGATTGGAAGGAGATAAGATGGAAAGAAAAAATAGAAAGACAAATATTATAGGAATAATTATACTGGCTTTATTTATTCAGTCTGGCCACGCCAGGTCTAAGGTTAACGATATATCCACTTCAAAAAACAGTAAAGACTACCTTAGCGAAAGAGGAGATTTCCCCATTGCAGACTCGTCAGGCAATCAGCGTTACCCTGCCGTTGCCTGGGGTGACACAAACTACATTGTTGTGTGGGACGATTGTGTGGGAAGTAGTGGCAACATCCGAGGTCGAAGGGTAAGTTCATCAGGTGATACCTTAGGACAATTTATAATCCCTTCAACGCTGAGTCAACAGGGGAACCCTGCTGTTGCCTTTGATGGCACAAACTACCTTGTCGTTTGGCAGGACTACAGGAATGGCAGTGATTATGATATCTATGGCCAGAGGGTGAATTCATCAGGTGGACTTGAAGGCTCCGATTTCCCAATCTCTACTGCACCGGATTTTCAGTGTTGGCCTGCCATTGCCTGGGATGGAACAAACTATCTTGTTGCGTGGGGAGACTACAGAAGTGGCAGTAACTGGGATATATATGGTCAGAGGGTAAATCCATCAGGTGGACTCGTGGATTCTGATTTCCCAATCTCAACAGCAGCGAATGATCAATGTTTCTCTGCTATTGCCTGGAATGGTGTAAACTACCTTATTACCTGGCAGGACAGCAGGAGTAGTATGTTCGATTGGAACATATATGGAAATCTCGATGTGGGACAAACCGGAATAGATGAGGCAGAAACAGAAAACCTACATAAGTTGGTGGAAATTAATGTATATCCTAATCCATTCCGGCAGATGACAGAAATCAGATACCAGGTACCTGATATTCAGATGCAAGATGTAAGAAACAATCTCTCGACTTCGCTCGGGACAGGGATGCAAGATATTTCTCTGAAAATATATGACGTAAGCGGAAGAATAGTAAAAGTATTTAATCTTACTTCTGGCTTCTTGCTTCCTGCTTCTACTGTATCCTGGGATGGAACAGACAATGATGGCAAGAAAGTACCGAGTGGAGTCTATTTCTGCAAACTTACGACTGGAGATTATTCAACCATGAAAAAGTTATTGTTGGTAAGATAGAAATGATAATAATAAAATCTCCATAAGTATTAGATGGAGATTAAATGTCTTCTGTGAATGGGGGAAAAGATGAATTGTAGAAGAATAAGGAGTTCCATTAATTATATTATTTTGGGAAGTGCCATTATTGCCCTATGTCTTAGCCGACTGGGCGCTACGACATATTATGTATCGCTCTCCGGCAATGACAATTGGCCTGGCACTTCACCTGATTCTGCCTGGCGCCATATCGCACATGCTGGTTCCTTAGCAATAGCTGGCGATTCTGTTCTTGTTGATACAGGAACTTATCTGGATGAACATGTGGTAATAATTAATTCTGGAGATAGTGCAAATCCTATTGTTTTTGACGGATATAATGGCATGCCAATGCTTGACGGTCAAGATATGACTGGCGTAGGAATTAACATCAATAGCAAAGAATATATTATTTTGAGGAATTTCAAGCTCCATGAGTATGAGTATGGTATCAATGTGTATTACTGTAACTGGGTTACCATAGAAAATTGTGAATTGGCAGATTTTGGAGAGAGGGGATTTACACTAAGGTCTGACTACTGTACTATAAGAAATTGTAAAGTTACTGATGCTAGAATGCACAATTACAACCTTTACCACGCACATTATTGTCTTGTTGAAGGTTGTGAATCGTATGCGGTAACTACTGATGCCGATTTTACTCCAGATTATCACTATTTTTTAAATTATGATGCGCATCATAATATTGTAAAGAATTGCGTTGCAAAAAATAACCATCCTCTGGTTGACATACATCACGGTCATGGTTTTTGTATGAGGGTAGCTTGTTATGATAATAAAATATTGGACTGCGCATCATATGGTCAGGGCGAACATTTTGTAGTTGGTGAGGATGGATTTAACAATGAATTCATAAATTGTGTAGCATATGATGATAGCGCATGGATTGGTATTAATAAATATACGCACGGATTAGTTTGTAGAATGGGAGCTCACGATAATAAATTTATCAACTGTAAATCAATAGATGTGAGAACCGGAATTTCACTGTGGGGAACTGGTAGTACAGAGCAGAATAATAATATTTATGAGAATTGTATTGTAGAGCGTGGTCAGTGGGCTTTGTACCTTTATGATGCCTTTGCTAATTCGATTAAAAACTGTGTTATTACTAACTCCCAGTGGCTATTTCTTTTATTGGAAGATGACAGTGGCATAACCAATGTAGTGAAAAATTGTATTATTACGAATATTGACTATGCTGTTTATGGTAATCCTATCGAAGCGACTGTTACCTACTGTAATTTTTGGAATAATGGGTTTAGTACTATATCTGGTACAGGAAATATAGGAGAAGACCCATTATTTGCGGATACAGCAAATGGGGATTTCCACCTAAAATCTCAATATGGAAGATGGGATGGCGTAACTTGGGTCTATGATGACACAACCAGCCCTTGCATTGACGCTGGAGACCCAGCAGATGACTGGAGCAATGAGCCCGAACCGAATGGTGGCAGGATAAATATGGGGGCTTATGGGAATACTACTGAGGCATCTATGTCTTCAGAATACGCTATTGAAGAGAGAAATCAAATTACAAAAGCTCAATTTTTCCTCTTGGAGGTTTTCCCAAACCCATTTACACAGATGACAGAAATCAGATACCAGGTACCTGATATTCAGATGCAAGATGTAAGAAACAATCTCTCGACTTCGCTCGGGACAGGGATGCAAGATATTTCTCTGAAAATATATGACGTAAGCGGAAGAATAGTAAAAGTATTTAATCTTACTTCTGGCCTCTTGCTTCCTGCTTCTACTATCTCCTGGGATGGGACAGATGAAAATGGTAATAAAGTATCGAGTGGAGTTTACTTTTGTAGATCAGTGGCTGGGAATTATTCTGCTATGAAAAAGTTATTATTAGTAAAATAAGAATAGGACGTAATAACACCTTAAGATATATATTATTGGCCTGTGTTCTTACAATCATATACCTTGGCAGATTGTAATTATTGACAAAATTAACATAGCATATATAATTACTATAAATGGGTAGAATAGGAAAAGAGTATATTGATGATTTAACCGGGCTCTATAATCGACGTTATCTTTACATAGAAGCGCCAAGGAAGATTGAAGAAACTCAAGAGATGGATATACCTTTATCAATAGTTTCAATTGATTTAGATCATTTCAAGAATGTTAATGATACCTATGGTCATGCCCGTGGTGACATAGTTCTTAACGAGTTTGGAGAGTTTCTGAAGACCGTATTAAGACATAACGATACAGTATACCGTTATGGTGGTGACGAATTTATCTGTATTCTGCCCAATGCCAATTATACGCAGGCAAAAATGGTTTCCCGACGTTTTGTTGAGCGATGCCGAATTAAAGAGTTTGCCCAGATAAGATTAACCTTGAGTATTGGTATAGCTTCATGCCCTGAGAATGCAAAGGATTGGCATACACTCTTTAATATTGCGGATAGAAATCTGTATAGTGCCAAGAGACGTGGCCGGGATCGGATAGGTATTTTTGAGAAAGAGAAAAAGGGATTGAAAATTCCGGTAAAGGAAATTATTGGTCGGGATGAGGAGATAACGAGGATTAAGGAAGCTATAAATTCAATATTTAATGGTAGTGGTGGTGCGGTCTGTATCAGCGGTGAGGTTGGTGTTGGTAAAACGCGCTTAGTACAGGAGATTATCAAGGATTCTGATTTTCAAGATATTCAATTTTTGAGTAGTAATTTATCAGCCACGACAAAGTCGATCCCTTATTATTCTTTCCGGGAGATTATCAGAACTGTAATGAAGGAAGAAGGTGAAAAGAGTATCCATGAAATACCTAAGGCATATCAGATTGAGCTTGTTAAGATCGTGCCCGAGTTATCTGATAGTTTTAGTGCAGCTGATAAAAATATTTTTATGGTTGACAAGTTTCGGCTTTTTGAGGGAGTGCGGCAGTTTTTAGCAAGGCGTGCTTCAAAAGAATCTTTGTTTATATGTTTGGATAACATTCATTGGGCAAACGACAGTTCTTTGGAGCTTTTACACTATTTGGTCAGGGCTTTAAGAAAAAGTCCAATTTTCTTCTTCTTGATCTATCGTGTTGAGGAGGTAAAGCATATTTCTTTTCAGAATATGTTGCATCTAATGTCACGTGAGGGTTTATACAAAAGAATCGATCTTGAACCTTTGGAAACTGCTGACGTTGCGCGAATGCTTTCATTGATTATAGATGGTAATCCGCCGTTTGAGCTTACCGATTATATACTCAAGGAAACCGGTGGCAATCCTTTTTTTATCGAAGAGTTAATGAAATCCTTAGACGCGAATGGTGCATTCATCTGGGATAAAGACAAGTGGGTATTTGATAAAGGTAAGAAAGTTGTTATTCCCTATTCAGTTGAGGGTGTTGTGGACAGAAAATTGGGTATGATGGATAATGAAGCATGTGATTTATTACAGTATGCAGCAGTCGTAGGCAGGGAGTTTGATTTTACTTTTTTGCGAGATATAACTAAAATGAATGAGGGTCATCTTTTTGATTTAATGGATGAGATATTAGGAATGAAATTATTAAAAGAGACTGGTGGAGAGCAATATCGTTTTTCAGAAGATATAATTAGAGAAATAATCTATGGTCAGATAAATAAAGTGAAATTGAGGCGTTATCATAAAGCAGTTGGCGAAAGATTATTAAGTCTTCATAAAGATCGTATTAAAGAGGTAGTTGAGGAGTTATCGCATCATTTTTATTTAAGTGGAGACAAAGAGAAGGCTATAGAGTATAGTATGATTGCGGCAGACCGGGCAAAAAATGTATATGCAAATCAAGATGCGATAAGGTTTTATACCTGGGCGATTGAGAGCACAAAAGGGTCAACAGGGAATAAAGAAATAAAGAAGATTGAATGTTTGAAAAAAAGAGCCGGGGTATTCAATTTGATCGGGAAGAACGAAAAGGCGGCTATGGATTTAGAAGAGGCGATTAAAAAGGCAAAGGTAGTGGGTGATAGAAAATGGGAAGCTGATTGTCTGATTGAATTTTGTAAAGTTTTCAATGTTACGGCTCAATATCATAAGTCTGCAAAAGAAGCAGAAAAGGCGCTCAAACTTTATCAAGAACTGAATGATAGAAAAGGTGAGGCAAAGTGCCTTATTAATATTGGTGTGGTTCATTTTTATCTTGGCGAATATTCCAAGGCATTGAAGTTTTGCCAAGATTCTCTAAAGATTGCTAAAAAGATCGGTACTCGCAAAATCGAGGCAACGGGTTTTACTGACATCGGGCTTATTTATTCCAATCTTGGTGAATATTCTAAGGCATTGGAGTTTTACAAGCGTTCATTAAAAATTGACAGAGAGATTGGTGCCTCCCAAGGTGAAGCAACGAGCCTTATTGATATTGGAGCGGCTTATTTAGATATTGGTGAATATTCCAAGGCATTAGAGTCTTACCAACATTCTTTAAAGATAGTTAAAAAGATTGGTAACCGCAGAGTTGAGGCAGGAAACCTCACCAACATTGGCATTATTCATTCCCGTTTTGGTGAGTATTCAAAGGCAATAGAGTTTTACAGGCAGTCACTAAAGATAGTTAAAGAGATTGGTGCCCGCAGAGGAGAGGCAATAAGCTTGAATAACATCGGTAGTATTCACATGAATCTTGGTGAACATTCTAAGGCATTGGAGTTTTATCAATGTTCATTGAAAATCACAGAAGAGATGGGTAGCCGCAAAGCTGAGGCAGTAAATCTTAATAACATCGGTGAGGTCTATTATAATTTTGGTGAATATTCCAGAGCATTGGAGTTTTTCAAGCGTTCATTAAAAATAAAAAAGAAAATCAGTGATTATCACGGCGAAGCGGAAAGTTTGTTAGGCATTGGAGAAACATTTCTTGAGATGAACGATTTTTCCACAGCCGGGAAAAATTACAATAAGGCTTATTCAATTGCCCAAAAAATTAACTCGAAACCGCTTTTGGCAAGTGTTTTGCTTGATCTTGCCTCACTCGATTTAGAGAAAAATAACCTGGTTGAATTAAGAAAGGTGTTAAAAGGAATTTTATCTCTTGCTGATGAACTCGGCTCAAAGACGATAAAGGCAAAGGCACTTTGTCTTTCTGGTCGGCTTTATACAAAAGAGAAAAAATGGGATAAAACAAAATCATCTTTCAAGAAATCAATTTCAATCTTTAAACAATTAAAACGAAAGTTTGATCTTGCTCGGGTTTATTATTATCAGGGTTTAATGTTTAGAGAATCTGGTGACAAAACTAATGCAAAAAAATCATTTGCCAGGGCAAAAGAAATATTTAAAAAACTTAGTGCTAAAACATGGATAGAAAAGGTGACACGGAGAGGGTCAGGGAACCAGGATATCAGAGAATCAGAAGATCAGGAGGAACTTGAAAAGGGCACAGGGACAAGGTGAATTTCAAATGACAAATGATAAATGTCAAATAAATGACAAAACCCAAAATTAAAAATCACCGTTTCACCCATTCACCGTTTCATAAATCATTCCCTCTCATCTACACCCAGCCCCTTTTATCAAAAGGGCTGGGCAAGCCCAAACCCATCTTCTTTGCCTGAATTGAAGTCTTTATAAACTCGGTTTGAATTTATTCTCTTTTATTTCAAATGTAAATTGAGAAAGGCTATAAAGCTGCATAAGCTCCTCATAGGAAAAGGTGGCATTGCAGTTCGAGCAAATATAATAACCATCCTCAGTAAGGATAAGGTTGCTGTATTTTGAGGTAAAAATACAGAATGGACAGAGGACCTTATCGAATTTTGCCATAAACCATTATATATAACAACTGAATAATGTCAACCGTCCTATGTACTGACTCCTCTCCACTTTTTTGAAATACTAATTTGTCATTGCGAGGAACGGAGTGACGAAGCAATCTCCTAAATAAAGTAAACCGTTGAAAAAACATGATATTACTCTTTCGAAGTATATTGAGATTGCCACGCTCATCCCCCCACACCTATGCATAGGTGTGGGGGCGTGGAACAATTCTAATATTTGAATAATTCCATCTTCCCATTCTTAATATAACACCAGGACATTGACTTGGTATTATTAGCACACAATATTCTTCCCTTTTTATCAATTCCAATAAGACCGCATTTGCAACCATTTTTAGTTGCATAATCAATAACCTTTTTCCCAGCAGTTTGAGCCGGGTAGCGTACCATCAAGGAAACTGCACGAAATGCAATCATGTGCCGCATTATCTCCTCACCATGACCCGTAGCACTAACAACTCCATTCTTGTCTGCATAAATACCAGTTCCAATAATCGGTGTATCACCTATGCGTCCAGGCAGCCTCAGCGTTATTCCTCCGGTTGATATACCCACACATATCAATCCATTTTTATCAATTGCTACAATACTAACTGTTTCATAAAGGTCAATTAATTTATTGAGTTTTTTAAAATAAGCACTCTTTAAGTTTTTTCGTTTCCTTTTCCATACTCGCTCTTTCTCTTTTGTCTTTGTATTGTAGTATTTTATACCCATTGAGCGGGCAAATTTGATTGCACCTTCTGCACAGAGTAAAAGGTGATCTGTCTTTTCCATTACGAGTCGTGCGACCTTTATTGGATTCTTTACATTCTTGATTGCTGCCACAGCCCCAAATCCAAGTTTATTTGTCATAATCGAAGCATCCATCTCTGCTTCACCTTTTAAATTTAATGCCGAACCTGTACCGGCATTAAATACTGTGGTATTTTCAAGGATTTCAACCGCCTTTTCAACTACATCAAGACTCGACCCATTCTGCATGAGAATCCCATAGCCTACACTGACCGCCTTTATTAAACCATCTCTTCTTCTTTGAGGATAATTTATCCCGCCTGCACCACCCTGTCCAATAATTGCACAATTTATTTTCTTCATCTCTGCCTTGCAATCTTACCGATTTTATTGAATGAACCATCCTTCAATAAAATATAATAGAGTCCTGAACCAACATC
>JAGMEL010000323.1 GCA_023128195.1 Caldifarciminota bacterium
AATGTATATGAATTATATTTAGAAAAAACAAATGGAGTATTGGCTTCAGATAGACATCTAATAATTGAGGCAAATGAAAATAATAAAACCTTAGATAAATGTAAAGAAATCATTGAACTTCTAGTGCGGAAAAAAATAAGGCGCAATCAAAGACTGGTCGCCATAGGTGGCGGCGTAATACAAGACATAACCTCTTTCACAGCATCCATAATATACAGGGGGATTGATTGGTCTTTTTTTCCAACTACTCTTCTTGCTCAAGCAGATAGTTGTATTGGTAGTAAAACTTCAATAAACCTACATTATAAAAAAAACATCGTTGGTAATTTCTACCCTCCCAGAGAGATTTACTTTGACATTCATTTTCTCGATACTTTGTCAGAGGATGACATTAAATCCGGTATTGGAGAGATATTACATTTTTATTTCTATTCAAATAGCCCTCTAATTCAAGAACTTATGAATAGTTATCAAAACTTAATTAGTAATCCAAAATCTTTATTAAAGTTTATAAAAGAAAGTTTAGCGATTAAAAAATCGGTTGTTGAGATTGATGAATTTGACAAAGGGGAGCGTAATAAATTCAATTACGGCCATACATTTGGTCATGCCATAGAAACTATTACAAATTATGGGATAAAGCATGGACAGGCTGTATGTATTGGAATGGATATAGCTAATTACTTATCTATGAATTTTGGGTTGCTGGGTGATGATTTATTCATGAAAATGCACGATATTATTAAAACAAATATCCCAAAATACGAATGGTCTGGATTTAACTTGGAATATTATATTGATGCATTATCTAAGGACAAAAAGAACATTGGTAATAAGTTGGGCTGTATTCTTACAAAAGGATCTGGGAAACTGGTTAAAAAATTAATTCCATTTGATAAGAATTTAAAAAACCTAATTCATCTGTACTTTCGAAATATCATAAATAATAGTTAGGAAGATAAAATGTACAACATAATTGAAAAGAAAAAGGAATTTAATTTTGGTCCTGGCATAGAAAATGATTATTCAGATTTTATATAGAAAAATTAATACTTTTTTTGCTGATTTTTTAGGGTTTTATATTATTAGAAACAATAACGCACCTAAAGATTTCAAAAAGGAATATGATTTAAATTTTGCAAAAGCTCAAGAGAACAAAGCTCCTTTTAAATATGTTAAAAAAGCGTTTCGGTATGATGTCGGTAATCATCCTGAGGACTATAAAGATTTCGAGTGCTTATTTGCTGCTGATGCTATTGCATACTTAAATCCTGTAACTATTTTAGATATAGGATCATACAGGCATTTTATAATGGGATTGTTAGCTCACTATAAGGTTACATCTATTGATGTTAGAGAGCGAAGTGTAGACTTGAAGAACGAAACTATAATCACTTGCGACTCTAAGAATATACAATTGCCAAATAATTCTTATGACATGATCTTGTCGATTTGTGCAATCGAGCATTTCGGACTGGGGCGATATGGAGATACGTTTGACCTATCTGCTGATAAGATGGCCATTGCAGAAATGAAGCGCGTTCTAAAACCCGGTGGGCATTTTGTTTTTACGATACCTATTACTAAAGGGCAGCCATTTATCGCGTTCAATGCCCATAGGGTTTATAGCTACGACATGATAAAGGCATTTTGCTCAGATTTGGAATTGATATGTCACAAATTTTATAGTTATGATCTCAATAGTTTCTGTACATACAATCAAATTACGTACAAAAAAAACAGATTTGATATTTTCTGCGGGTGTTTTAGAAAGCAAATGATTCCTCACATTAATTAAAATCAGATTTTATATTTATTATAAAGGAAATATACATTAACAGTTCCAAACCTGTTTTATGGGTATGTTGGCAAAGGCCTCAAACTTCTTTATCGGAGTCGGATTACGTATTAAGTTTCCTTTCTCCATCGGACGAGCTGAAATGCGAATCTCTCTGGCCTGGGAGAATCATTAGAGCTAGAGAGTTGTTTCAAATTGTCCAGGATGAAGCAAGGAAGGTTTATATTGACATCGTTGCTAAGATCA
>JAGMEL010000324.1 GCA_023128195.1 Caldifarciminota bacterium
GCCATTTTTACCTCGCTTCAACTTTGTCGGGTATTTCTACCTCAAGTCTGTTAGTGGCATATTTTTCAATTGTATCATTTCTTATTCCCTGTAATGTTGAAATATAACTACCATAAACAATGGCAGCTTTAGAAAACAATCCTTCCCGCAATAATCCCCTGCAATGCATAAAATCCACAATTAATTCGCGAAACTGTTTAGCAATCTCCGGTTCATCGGTATCATTGCTCATATCATCACTTGGCATAATAGCGGCATAGACAACCAGATCATAAGTAGCAACAGCAGGCTTTGGCTCGATACATATCTTTTTACTCCATGGAGACCAATATTGAGGCGTTACTCCATCAAGATCAAGCCGTCCAAATTGTAAAGGCAAAATCTTTATAAGACCAAGGTTATCTGAACCGGGAATAACATATTCAACAGCGAGCACTTTAACAATATTATCCGAACTCAAATCAACAGTACGTTGCGCAGATATATTGTCTTTAGGAATAATATCTTCAAGACATAACCCTTTTATGGCGATATCTTTTTCACCATCATTTGCCCATCTGTTAAGAATAGTATCCGTAAAAAAAGCCGCCGTAGATTCGTTCAGCAAATCTCTTACTCGCAATCTAATATCTATCAAATCAGGCCATGCCACGATGAAACCTCCTTTTCAAAAAATTGTATATCCTTGTCCTGGGATATTGACGCCACCACCTCTGCCTCCATAATTACACCAGATGTTTTCGGGTGTAATGTCCTGAGCATTGCCCGCATACGCTCTTAGTGTTTCAAGAAGTTGTCCATTAAACATGACAAATTCTGTGTCTGTTGGACGTTCTTGACGTTCAGGTGAAAATGCTCTAATTTCAAGGGATGCTCGTGGGGCGATAAGCGCATGAAATGGTTCTGGAAGGCTACTTACAAGACCGTAATAGTCGCTTGCTACCGCTGTTTCGCTGATAGTTGCTACCCGTGCCGCAGTATAATCGTCAATCGTATCAACCCAATCCTGGGTAATATTTTCAAGAATCATACCATTGTAATAATCAGCTATTTTCTTGGCAGTGGTCGCAAGCGCAATAGATGCCGCTCCACCGTCAGAAGCTTTTCCTTGATCTAAATCACGACATTTTTTGTAATACCAAAGAGTGTATGTTTCTGTCACGCCGTCTTTATCTAAAACAAGCGTATTACCTTTTTTATAATATAAACTATCAGAACCCGTTGTAGCATCACTTTTTAAATGCTGTACACCAATTCGATGGACTTTGTGTCCGTTTTCATCCCTGAATTCTTTTAGTATACCAAAATCCCACGGCAGATCATAAACAGCGTCCACCCCTGTAATGGGAGCGGACTCTAAGAATTCTTCGGGGATACGAGGAAAGAGAAGGTTATAGATGTATCTTTGTGCAGAATTAATTTTTGTAACAATTTGAGAATTTTTATATCTGCCGCTGCTATCGAGCCCCTTAACCAGCAAATCTGAATATTCATCTAAATCACGCCTGACATCTTGAAGCAGCGAATAACAGTTTTCGTAAGTCATCTAAGCTCCTAATCAGGAAACGGTTCGTCGTAAAACCCCTCCCATTTTTCTTGGAGTTCTTGTCTGTTGATCTCCGGCCAGTTTCTAATATCATCTACTCGGTTGACAACAAAGCCCTTGCAGGTGTCTGCTGTCAGAGAGATATATCGTTTGCGGTTAACCTTTGATGTATCTTCGGTTTTTGCGATACCTCCTGTTGCCCCCACAATTTGTACAGGCTGTACAGCTTTTACGGCTTTGGCTAACCCCTCCATTTGTTTTGTTAATTCTGTAAGCTTATCTTTTAAATCTTTGTTTTCTCTTTCCACCCGTGCTAATTCAGGGCTTTCCTTCCGCTCAATTCGCCATGGCTGTAATATTTCTATGCCAAACATTTTTGCACGTTTTTTCAAAGAATCGGGTGGCTTGACATATCGATTTCCTTTTTCCTTTTGGTCTTCATTGTGCTGATTAAAACGTGTAATCTGATCTTCCCAAAACTCTGTCCAGCGAGCCATAGACTTTGCTTTAAGAGCTTCCATATTGCTTGCATCGCTGAATTTCACCTGAACAAGGCCACGCCTGTCAAACTTATTTAGAACGTGCTTACCTGTTGCATCAGGGACTTCTTTGACCTCTCCAGGTTTAATCATATCGCTTATTCCAACATGCATATATTCGATTAAATCCGGTGTAAAATTGCCTATTTCCATCTTGGCCTCCTTGTCATTTAGCTAAGAGACTCTTCTTTTGTCTATTACGCTAAATGACTTGCCGTTTTTGGGTTTAATGCGCCTAAAAGTACTATTGCCCTTGCCAGTGTTGAATGCTTTCGCATATGTGTTCATTAATTGCCGTCTATCATCTTTCGTGGTGTTTCTGATCTCGTCCTTTGCGTGTGCCGCCTCTTTTTCCCTAAACTGATCCATATATTTAACCGTTTTTTGCAATCGCTCTTTTACATTGGTTCTATGAAGATCACCCTCGCAAAGTACATCTATCTCACGCTTGTCCGGTTGTCGAAACCCGCCATCACCTCTCTCGACAAGCATAATTTCTGCTGGCGGGCCAACTGCTCGTTCATGGGTAATTACAAAATGTCTATGGGTTTCATTAAAATAGCAACCAAGCCGTGCATCGAGTTGCTTTAAATCTTTTATAAATACTCTATCAGGTGTATGCATTATAAACCCTTCATGTTAAATTTCCTTTTAAATATCTAAACCCTCTCCCCTGTGATAGAAAACCAGAGATGGATTTATCGGGTTACTGCAATACTTTAAATAGGTTAAATCTCCATGTGCCGCCGCATATTCTATCCATCTTCTTTTAATGTACGGCTCAAGATATTTTGGAGGGGTAAAAACCGGCCAAGGAGCAAAAGCTGCTTCGATCTGTCGTTCTTTGATCTCCCAATCTTCCGTTGTTTTCCATTTATCGGAAGGCCCCATTACCTTTTCCATTGCAGTGCAACCCCTCTTTAAAACCAGCGGAAGCTCCCCAAATTCATCTTGCATCTTTTTTTTAACTAAAGCATACTGCTCTCTTGCTTCTTCAAGTCCGTAGCTAAGAGAACAATGCCAGATAGAAGCCCAACCGCCTAAATTCCCTGAATAGTCTCTTGTCTCCATTCCTGTTTTAGAAGGCAACCCAAGTTTTTCTTGAAAGGCTAACATTTTAAAAGCTTCATCAAGAGTTCTTGGTTTTGTGGCTATTTTCCAGCATTTCATGCAACCCTTTGGAATGATTTTGTAATAATTAAACATGATCTTACTCCAAAGTCCACAATCCCTCTCTTTGTCGGGATTTACAAAAAGCCATGGAGAATCATGCGGGAATACCATCTTTGTTTCAATCAATCCGTCTTTATTAATCCAAAGGCGCCCTTGTTGAAGCAATCCTTGAATTGGAGTAATTATATCAAATTGCAAATTCATCCCTCTGGTGTTACCCCCTCTGATCTTTTAAGAAGAGAGGGGGTTAAAAGTTTAAGCCGCAACAACGCTTGAACTGGAGTTTAATGGAATGTACTGGCAATAAACGTCCATGTCCCCCGTAGCCAGATTGACGCCCGTATGGGTTAGAACGATATCTACGTCATTCCCAACAAGCACCCATTCATCCCCCATTTCTGCTCCGTTAGCATCTGCCGCAGTTATCAGAGACCAAGAATCGCCAACAGCAAAAGCCGTGTCGTCAACAGCGTCTTGAACACACAAACATGCAGTGTTCCCAGCAACTCCGATCTCAAGTGTCGGAGCAGCCGTTGCCGCTTTCGTAATTGCGACGTCAATAGAAGCCCCTACCTTGCAAAGCACATCACCAGTTACGGTAAACAATGTAGTTGTCGCAGCAGCTCCCGTTAAATCTCCTGTGCTTTTGAGAGCAATCCTTGGCACTTGTAATTCGGACATATACCTAACTACTTCAGCAAGCGAAACCGCATTAGCCGCCGCTGCCGCTGTAGGAAAGGTAGCAACCCCGTCAGCACCCGCCAATATATCGAGAATAGCCTTAACGTAGCCCATAAGACTCTTGTTGGTTGTTACTGCCTGAACGCCAATATCGGCCTTCTTCCCAACAACATCTCTCATTTGGGCATCGTCTGTGCCGTTTGCTGAGGGTACATCATGGAACCCGTCAATAGTACCAATCGCCGTATCTCTTGCAATAGCCAGTGTGATTGCTTGTTTAACATAAGCCATAAGGCTTTCTACACTTGATACTGCACCCGCTGCTGCTGCATCGGTTTTAATCCCGACTACATCTCTCATATAGAGGTTGGTTGTTGCGTCAGCCGTAGGCACATCGTGAAGACCGTCAATAACACCAATTGCTGTATCACGGGCAATAGCAAGGGTAATAGCTTGCTTAATGTACGCCATTAATGATTCAGTCGTAGATACTGCGTCTGCTGCTGCTGCATCAGTCTTTATTCCAACCACATCACGCATGTATAAATTAGTCGCCGCATCTGCGACAGGCACGTCATGGAGACCGTCAATGACATCAACCTTGCCCTCAAGCCCACTACCCAAAACAGTACCCAGTGGCTCCCCGGCATAACCATCACCCATGAAACCTTCACACCGATCATCCCAACTCATCTTGCCAACATTGCTCACATACGTTGTACCGGAAGCAATCTTGAGTTTCACATTCTTACAGCTTCCCGTAGCATCGGCATCCAAAAACAAGGCTGGCGTTGGAGTTGCGTTCACATTTTCAAGATAAATGTCCTCAAGCCTCGCATTCAAAACCTCGTCAGTCACATTCTCGACATTGCCAACAAAAAAGTCGCCACGAATGTCGATATTTTTCAGGTCGATATCGTCGCACCCATTTAACTGGATATGGCTCTGTTTCAAGTCGCCGGTTTCAGCCCCACAGAAATATTTATAACCGTCAATCTTCAGGCGGGTTGCACCAGCGGTTGCAATAACTGCGTCCAGGGTCTCAATATTATCGGCATCATGATACTCGACATCGATTATGGTAAAATCCGTTGAATTAATATCAATTGGCCCAATCAACGAATCGATTCCGGCTACAAACTTCGGCCTGATCAGCGTGATGTTGGCAGCATCGATATCCATATCCGCATCAGTAGCTGTATCGAACGTGATCTTGGCATGTTGTGTGCCATGACCTAAGAATATGACTGTCACACCGGCAATATCCATTGCAAGCGCAGCCGCCGCCGAAACAGTCTGGTCGTGTCCCTCCATAACTGCGATTACATCGCCACGATTGGCAACACAACTGCCGAATGCGGTATCAAGACTGGTAAATAGATTCGCATCCTTTACTCTTGCTCGCATTTTGTTATAGGCGGCGTCCCCGGATGTACCCACCCAAAAAAGCTCGCCAGTTAAAAATAGACCGGCAGAACCCAGAATTTTATGCACCTGGATTGCAGCGTCATTATCAATATTTCGGTCTCGTATCATTTTTCTACCTCCATAAAATAGTTAACCCCCGTATAATATACGGGATACTGGTTAGAGGGTTATCAAATAATTTAGTTCAGGCCGGAGGGCAAAGGCTGCCTCCCGGCCCGTGTTAAACTAAATACCCGATACCATTAATTAAAAGGGCATCGATGAAGGCTCAACAAGGTCGTCGAGTAACGTCAATGCTGGCCTATTCTCGCAGCCGAGATTGAGATAAGTCCTCAAATACATTGTTGCTTCATCATAATCTTGCCGCCAGTGCATTTTGTTCGGGTCGAATCCACCCCATCCGATAGGTGTAAGCTCGTATTTCTTAATAATACTATCGGGTTCAAAATAGAGTCTGTTCGGTTGTGTAACAGGATCAACTACGATCTTAACCGCAGCATTCTGTGAAAAGGCTAACTGTTCATAACCACCCACCAATTTACCAGGCACAAACCGTATATCTGGGCTCAGTAAACCAAAATATTTGCGCCTCTGGCCAAGACCCATACGGATAGTATCGACAGCCGCAGTAGAACGAGCTGCTGTCATGTCCATAGCGGCCAACATCAGATCGACAGAAAGCTCACGATTGACAGCCGAGTTGTCGAGAATATTTGCTTTAAACTCAGCATCGCTTGCCACGGTCACACCTTCAAAGGTTGCCAGGAGTGTACCATCATCATACATCCCGTTTAAGCCCATAATTTCATAACTCGCATTAGTTGTAGCGTGCGAAGCAAGCCTTGCTCCATATCGAACAAGAAATGAACCGCTTGCAATAGCAGTTGCGGTATTGGAGTAACTCTGAGCAGCAGTAAGCGGATGATATGCACGATAACTGTTTGCCCCTGCCTCAAACGTAACAGTTTTAGTAGTTGGATCAATACTTGATATACGAACAGAAGATGCGGTTTGGTCAATCGCCGCTCCATTGTAAAAATCGCATATCATGCCTTTTTTCATATACCTGACTCCACGATCATTATCAAAAGTCGCTGTCCAGGTAGATCCTGTAGCCAATGTAGCTGATGCCGATGTAGTGCCCAACAGACCATAACCATCGCCATGACATTGACGATTAAGGTCGTTTATAAGGGCATTGTAGGCATTCATTGTAGCGTCGCCCTGAGCATCCACAAAAGCCGCTATATCACCCTTGCCGGCCTCTATCGCTAACCCTGCCATGCGCAATACAGCATATATCAGTTTTGGCGTAATAATGCCCTGCACACCGTCACCGATTAACGGTTCGGGTAAAAGCGCACCTTGGGCTCTACCACCAACCGATTCAATATCTCCCTGGCGGAGCGAAAAATAATATCCCGCACCAGCCGGTCGCACAGATGCCTTCCGGGACGATTTGGCAAATTGGTTATATGTCATCGTAGCCCTGGCAAATAAATCTGTAATTTTTTCTCCATACACCCGCTTAAATTGCGACGCAAGTGCAGTTGTATCTATTGTAGCCATTATATCCTCCTTTACATATTGGCCTGGTCGAGTATGATCTCAAGAAATTCATTCTTAGCCTGGCCAAATACTTCGTCTGTAGTCGCATTTTCAGGAAGCGGTTTCTTAGCAGTACTTGTTTTGGCGGATGTAGTAGATGATATTGGTATAATCTTCGATTTACCGGCAGCATACTCATCGATGGCCTGTTGCTTTAACGTTTTTGTAAAAGTCAAAAATTTCGTTGCAACATCTTTAGCTGATTGCTGTACTGCCGCACTGTCTGTTATATCCACATCAAGTAGTGGATTATTCATACCGAGTAACATCTTGAGCATTTCGTTCGAGTCTTTTGGTAAAGAGTGTGTCTCCACTATTTTGCCAATCTCGTGCTCATATGTTTTTAACGCCTTTTTACTCGCTTCTGTTGCTTTCGTTGCTTCCTTATCCTGCGTCAGTTCTTTTTTTAAATCTTCCGCTTCTTGTTTTAGTCGTGTAATAGTCTCTTCGGATTCTTCATCGTCTTCTTGTTTCTGCGCATCTTGCAACGCCCAATATTCTTGATATTTTTTAAGAGTATCAGCATCTTCGACCAGTTTTTTAGCGTCACGAGTACCTATTAACTCTTGCAAACTCTTACCCTGATCGAGCGCTTTTTCAAGCTCCTCGGTACTATCAAACCCACTCTTTTCCAATACTTTGGTCAAGCGTTTTTCGGCTGCTCGTGCCTGTTTCCATTTTGGGTCTTGATCGTACGGAAGTGGTTTTTCAGAATCCTTCGTATCGTTGGATGTTGAGGAATCATCCTTTTTTGCCTCATCTTTTGTTTCATCTTTTGTTTCGTTGTCAGTAGAGGAATCTGACGTTTTATCATCCTCTGTATCACCGGAGAGGGAGTCCGTCTCTTGCCCTGTCTTTTCGTCTAATTCTGTAGTCATGGTTTCTGCCTCCTTGTGTTCCATCTTGAGCAACTGTCTACGACAGAGAGCTAAGGTGGATATGTTAAATTATACAATTAATATGCAATAGTCAACATTTATTTTTTTGTCTTTTTTCTCTTCCATTTTAATATATTACCAACTATTTGTCAAGGTAAAGGTTTAACACGTTACATTATATTTCTTGAAGTATCACTTTAACTTTTGTATTTTTTTGCTTCTCGTAACGATAACCCTGCCTGTCGCTGGAAATCTTGTGGCCACGGCCAACGCTTACGTCTTTTTTTCTCCTCAATTTTTTCAAAATCAACACCCTTTCTTTTGAAATGACGGCGTATTTGCTCTCTCAGCATCCATTCTCGTTTCTTTTGCTCTTCTACAGGTTCAGTATCACTATAAGCAGGTGTGTGTCGCTTATAGGCTTTTCTTGCACCCTGGTAATATAATGCTGGCATTCTATCTCCAATGCGATTTTTTCACAGATTTGTTTCGCCCCAATTGATACTCACATATCTTATTAATATGATTCAAAAATTCCTCTTGACTTAATGTTTTTTTCATTAAGTTACAATTCTTACAACAAGTAACACAATTGTCAATTTCGTATCCTTTGTTATTGTTTAATCTATCTATCCCATTATAAATATAACCTCCATTATTAGAACGAGTTTTTGCTGATTGTGATGGTTTTTGCCCACAATAAAAACAATTTTGTTTTGTTAATTTTTTGAATTCTTTTTTTGTAAGTAAAAAAGAAAACCCCCTTTTGTATCTTTTAGAATGACATTTATACCCATTAAATAATTGATTAAAAGCCGCCTCTCCTTTGCCAATTTTTTGCCGTTCTCTTTTAAAACATCCACAACTTTTAGTTCTGCCGCTTCTAAGACTCTGGCTTGTAACTATGGAAAAATTACCACAATCACACTTACATAGCCATTGTGTATTACCCTTACAAATAGGTGCTAATTTAATCACCTTTAACAAACCAAATCGCAATCCAACCAAATCTATGATATTATTTGATCTTTCTCCTTTTACAAACCTTCCTTTTTTATCTCTTACTATTTTATCTTGATTCATTGTCTTCTGTGGCTTTTTTTGATTGCCTTAGCTGGTGTAAGCACGCTCATTGCGATTGAATAACAGCGATTCATATCATATGAAGGATTTTTCTTTTTAATTCCAACAGCTACCTGGTGAAACCTTAATTTGTGTATTCCTTTACCATCTGGAGTTTTCAAATTTGCCTTTTTATAGACATCTCGTATGCGTTCTGACATTTATTCTGTCGGCCCTTCGTATAATTCCTGTTCTTCTTCAGTTCCTTCCCCAGTTTCCCCAGTTCCTTCTTTTTTAAGCTCTGGATGTGTTTGCGCTGCTGCTTTAGCTTCGGCTTCCATTTGCATTTGTCGTTCTGCGGCCACTTGTTGTTGTTGTGCCGCTGCCTGCATTTTAGCGAGGTGCATTTCACGATGAGCAAGTAATAATGTTTGAACTTTCTCGGATAGTGTCGGAAACTCTTTACCAAATATTACCTTATCATGTACAGCAATATGAATATCGTCAGGGTCAATAGCGAATAATGGATCATAGGTCGGGGATATCGTCATAGGTTCATTGGTGTCAGGGTCAAGCATAGGTTCACCAGCGTCATCTGTAACAGGCACATCAGGAAAGGCAATTTTTGATACATCTCCCCCATTTATAATAATACTGTTTTCTCGGCTGGCTCTATCCTTATGAAGATTCTCCTGTTCGGGAAATGCAGCGATACCCATACGACGTGTTAATTCATCTCTTAATTGTGGTTTTTCGTCCATATTGCCCCAAAAACCATACTGTACAAGATTCATAATAAGCTGATTCCG
>JAGMEL010000325.1 GCA_023128195.1 Caldifarciminota bacterium
TTGAAACAACCACTCCTCAGGATAATTTAAAGCATTAGAGATCTTTGTTCGATATTTCCACCCTGGATATCGCCCCATTATTACATGGGAAAGATAATTTCGTGTCGTACCTACTATTACGGCTAATTCAGTTACCATCATTCGTTTTTCTAATAGCGCCCTCTTTAAATTCCATCGTACTTTTTCTGGATGTACAATTTTTTGCATTACAATTCACCATTGACAATCAAACATATCTTATTATACTTATTCACTGGAGGTACCATGACCGAAAAACAAAAGTTAAATGAATATGAGAAACTCATCAGAAAAGCCGATAAACTCTTACGTGAAATCAAAAAAGTTTTGCAGACCAGGGTAACAAAACCCAAATCAGGCAAGAGATAATTCCTTAAGGATTGATGTATGTTTGCAATTCAATCTATTCACTTGATTAATGCACCGTATAGCCTGCGTTGGTATTTCTTTTCCGCTCAAACATAAATCTATGAGCTCAGCACATTCTTTATTTACCTTTTGCATTTTTCTATTTGCCCTTTTGGCTATCGCCACAATTTCTCGCGACAATGGTTTTGATGTTTTCTTTTTGCCCATCTCATCCTCCTTGTTTTATAATAAAATTAGACCGACATCGACCCCAACAGAGCTTCGGAATATTGAAAATCAAAGCCGTTCTATTCTTATAATAAATAATCATATCTCATTATATGTCAATTGTCAAGGGTTAATTACATTATTTGACAAATTGGTTGGCACGCAAATTGCGTATGAATATCGGTAAAAGGATCAAAAAAATCAGGAAATCGCATAATTTTACCTTAGAGGAATTTGGAGATAAAATAGGACTGTCTCCTAGTGCAGTTAGG
Organism: Caldifarciminota bacterium; assembly: GCA_023128195.1. Taxonomy (GTDB): domain Bacteria; phylum Hydrothermota; class Tepidihabitantia; order SM23-42; family SM23-42; genus SOIY01. Next base: position 867 of record JAGMEL010000325.1, read on the forward strand.
GGAATAGAGGAAGGTTTAAGAGGAATTAAAAAAGGAATTGGTTCCGAAACAATTATTCGAATTTGCAAAAATTTCAAGGTCGATCCTAATTGGCTCTTGTTTGGAGAAAAAAGAAGCAAAGCTTTACCGATTATCGTTGCATCACCCAAGTCTGAATATGATATTTCAACAAAACTGACACCTGTCCCAGTTATCAATGAGGTCCCGGCTGGATATCCGGCGTATCCGGATATAGATGATCATATTAGCGCCTTCGTTTATCTCCCAAAAATATCGAAGGATACCTTCGGTTTATATGTCTCTGGTAAAAGCATGGAACCTGAAATTGCCGATGGTGATATAGTTATTGTCAATCCTGGCATAAAAGAACTCAAAAAGAGAGAATTAGGTGTATTTAGAATTCATAATGAGACCACAATTAAACGTTGCGTTCCTATTAAAGATGGATATATACTTCAGCCCACCAACCCGCGATATGAACCTATCCTGATCCATGATGATATTGAATGCATCATCATCGGCAAAGTAATTTACAAGATAATAAAGTGTTAATAAGGAGGAAATCATGAATCGTTTATATTTAATAGTCGTTTGTGTATTAGTTTCTTGTTTAGGTTGCCAATCAAAAATTACAGATATGAATATTAAAATCGAAATTGTTTCATGGTGGAATAATCCAGACATTGATGATGTGTTCATAACCGATCTTGCTCAATATAAAAATACTGCGAAAGTTTCTGCTATGTTAATTGTTCTTGATGATACTCTACGTGAATTTATTTACAAATTCGAGAAATTTCAAAAAAGTTGGAAAATTATTGAAGGTCCCGATGACATGCTCCGTTCTCTCCTAAGTTCTTACGTAGATGAGTTAAAATTGAATAAATTAAAAGCAAATATGCATACACTCCAACTCACCGTAGAAGATTTTAGTATGCGTGCAAACGATAAATACCCTAAAAATTTCACAATAAAAGTAAAGGAAATATTCCCAAACTGCCAGCCAGACGATAGCTCGTTTTCTGTTATGGACGATTTT
>JAGMEL010000326.1 GCA_023128195.1 Caldifarciminota bacterium
AAGAATGATAGGTTGGTACATTCCAAAAACTATTTTAAAAGCAAGTTGACTTGTGAAAATTATTGGAAGTATGACACTAAAGGAAGAGAGACTGAAATGATTGAAATCCACCACGACTTAGGAGAAAAGATTATTTACCGTTACAAGTATGATCAAAATGATAACCTCATTGAAATGAAAGCATACGATGACAAAGGGAATCTAGAGTATACAAAGACTTACATCTATAATGAAAAAGGACAAAAAATAAAAGAGGAGCATTTATACGAAGAGAAGGTTGTAAGTTACGATACCTATGAATATGATGAACAGGGACGTCTTCGAGTTTTGAAAAGGTATCGTTCAGAGCTTGTGGCAATAGAGTTGAAAGATTACAAATATTCAAAGCATGGACATAAGGTATTTGTAACCAGTATAAGATATGAATGTGATTGTACTGGAGTAAGGGACATACCTTACGAATATATAATTTAACGGTACCTATATTGGTAGGAATTGCAACAGAGCACTGTGTTCTGTTGCATGATCGGGGAAAAGTACAAATCAACACAAACTAGAGAGTGAGTTGCCTAAATGGTGTACGATTGTACATATTATATTATTAATATACTGAGAATATTAGATGATTAATATAAATAATAAGCAAGTTAAATTATGCTTGTTAGATACTAATGTCCTCAGCGAATTACTTAAGAATAAAAAACCCTACCTCAAAAGATTATGTGCGCTTTACCCATTCTCAGATTATGTGCATTGCTATTCTGCTTTCAGCATTACGGAAATAAAAAGAATTAGTTATTTGTATGAAAAATATCTTGATGTTTTCTCTTTAATTCCATCTCTCATAATGAATGGGCATGAGGCAATTTTTCAAGAAGAACTAAAGCATTATGTTGACAGAAATCATGAAATAAAATCTTGGGCAATTGCACCATTTGCTATAAAATCAAGAAGACAGATGTCACCTCGACATAAACTCAGATATGTTCTCAGTCAACGTGATATAATGGAGAAAGAAAAACATTGGTTAGCAAGCTGCAATGAAACACTAACAGGAATCCTTAGTTTGAAAGAAAATTATTTGCCCGAAGGCAGGAAATATACGAAGAAAGAAATAACTAATTTTGTCGATATTGTTACCACAACGCAGATAATTCTACGTGCACGGGATTTCGTTCAACAATCCTTAAATGATGGTAAGGCAGTCGATATTAACCTTTTCCCATCGATTAAGTCAACAATCTACATGGTGTTCTATAAATTTTATCCAGACAATAGAAAACCTAAAAAGTCCGATGTGTTTGATATAATAATCTGTTCCTTGCTGCCTTATGTGGACGCATTTATAACAGACAGTCATCAAAGCGAGGTAATAAATAAAATTAAAAGAGTAGACAATTTGCTAAATCACCTGGATAACAGATCAATAAAATCAATCTTATAAATGTAGAATGAAGCGGTTGTATTATTGGAGTCTTATTATTTGATATAGTCTACAGTAAATTTGTTAATGAAATCATTTGGGGTAAGATATAGTTTTAATAACAGTTTTTGAATGTGGTCCACTTTTCCAAATGCACCTTCAGTAACTATAGACTTGAAGAAAGCGAGTAAAGATTCCCTTAAGGGCTTTAATGTGTTAGTATCTATAACCCGCATTTGATCACAAGGAGATGCGATTTCATCAATTTTATGAGAAGGATGAATGATAATTGGAATTCCTTTATCCTCCCCGCTGTACCTTTCTCTAAACCAATTCATATGACCGCTTAATTGATCACAATACCTTTTACATATTTTATCACTTGTAGCACCATTTTTGCAGGAAATTATGAAAGACATATTTCTACCAACCGCCCAAAAATTATCCGGTCCTTTTCCAATTTCAAGATCAGGTCTTTGTCCACGGAATCCAATTAATTCTGCAATATCATGAAGAGATTTTTCAAAAGATCTTGATGTATCCGGTTTAAACTTCAAATTTTCAATAATTGCATTGATATTAACGATCAATTCATTTGGATTTGACGAAAACTTGCTAATACTATCAGAGCACTGATTTGCTTGATTCATACTTCTTATCGCAAGTTTTGTATATTTAATTCCCTCCATAGGTCGTAGAACACGCGGGTTATACTTAAGGGCTGATTTCAAAATTTCCTGTGCATTAACAGGATTTAGAAAATGATAATATTCTGCAAGTTGCTGCTTCAGAAAGCCAATCATTTTATTATCACTTATAGAATTCACTGCTTCCTGAATCAATTGAATAGATTTTTCATAATTGCTAACTTGTGCTGCATCAAAAGCTTCTCTTTGCAGTAGTGCAATATTGTCTATATATCCTTCTTCATCATATTTTATATCTGCCAATGCGCCTCTGCTTATTTTTAACCAATCAGAGTTCTTATTCAGAGGATAGCTAATGATTTTCTCAAACTCATTGATGGGTTTTCCTTGCAGCTGCTCTGCAACTTTTTGAGAAAGATCAAGTTGAGCTTTTGTTGCAGCACTAAACCTGGACTGCGCACTTGGAGAATATAATCTTTTTACCAAAGTATTACCCATAAGAAAAACGACACAATGATCATTTGTCGCTCTGACACCACGACCCATTCCCTGTTCGATTCGCTGAATCTCTTTTATCACCATAAACTCGCTATCCTCAAGCATTACCTGTTCAATCTTATCTATTTTTCTTCTAACATCAGGAATTCCATCTATTACCAATATTCTGCATGCATCATCGGGCAGATCAATTCCATCATATTTATTAATAAGTACAACTACACCTACGTGCCCTTTCTTAAGATCGGAAATACCTTGATATAGATTGTCGGAGGTGAGAGTAGCCGCAGCAATGTCCGACCAGAAGTTAGCTTTATATGCAGAAGGCACTATTACTATTACATTATATTGTTTTGCAGATTCTTTAATAAAAGTCTTTATTTCTTCATTTGTAATATCAGTATTTATTTCTTGCGGTATTAATATCATCCGATCACCGATATCGTTTGCATTCTTTGGAGTAATTGGCCTTTTTAAGGAATCAGGCGTTGCATTAAAATTAGTCACTAAAATACTATCATCTGATAGAGTTGCTGTCATATAAATGCGGCGTGTAGCTTTTGCAAAACTCGGGATGGAATTAATTGGTAAACATCGTGGTGAAATTTCTATTTTACCACCACCAAAAACACATCTACACAAGGCCAAATTCTCTTTAATGAGAGGTAGCACAAACTGAATTTGAGAATCCTCCTTTATGTCATATAATATCCGTACTACATCTTCTTGATTATCAATCCATGACCAAAAAGGAACTAACATATTTCTCTTTGGGTCTTGAGATTTAATCTCTAAGAACCCAGTTTCAGATTGTTGTTTTAAACTTTCAGAAAAAAGTCCCAGCAGTTCATCATATTCGGTCTTTGATGCATCAATTTTCAATGTAAATTGCTCTTCTGTATTTGATAAACAAGCGTGTGCATCATCCACAATTATACTAATGATATCTATTTTGATACCTTCATTTCCCACGCCAAAAACTGACTTTCCATTGATAAGTTTATATATATTTATTACACAAATAGA
>JAGMEL010000327.1 GCA_023128195.1 Caldifarciminota bacterium
AAAATATTTACCAGCAATATCAACTTGAAATTTTAATTCCTGATGGGTTCTTAAAAAAATATCATAACCTTGTTTTAGGTTTTGCCAGAAAGACAGGAGTGTAGTATCGTTTCCAGCATTCTGCTTCAGTATCATCATATTATTATAATCCATTTTGCATGGAAAGATATATACTGGAATATCTTTTTGCCCTGCAGATTTTGTATCAACACAGATAATATAGAGTTCCTCGATTGCCTCATCACCAATAGGAATGCAGCCGATTGTGACAGTGCTGCCGTGTATACGGATCTCGCCACCTAAATTGCGCTTCACTCCCAGAATATTATCTGATTTATTAGGATAATTTATCTTCATGGATAGATGAAAATTCGAAAAGGGATTAAAATGGTTGATATGGTAAAACCCTTCTGGGATTTGCAGGTCACCCTGTTTTCGTTTTGGTCCCAGGTTACCAGATGTGGCAGTAAAGGTATATTCTTTTACAAATGTAAAGACTTTAAGGCTTTTAGATAGTGCCCACAATTGTAATATCCGTTCTTTTTTATACGCCACGATCATAATTTTTTTAGGCGGGTAATTAATATCTAAGCTATTGAAGAGTGAATCAATATATTTTTCTCGATTTTCCCTTGCCTGGTGAACGCGGGAAAACCGATTTTGTTCATGTTTAAACGTTGTCTGGGCTGAAAGTATATTACAAGAAAATAATGCTAAGATAATTATAAAAAAAGGCGTTGATTGATTTCTCATGATATTAATGATCTATTGTAATTGAATTTGCTTGAGTGTCAATAATTTAGACAACCAGGATAAAATGCTTTTTCGTATTATCCATACACTACTTCAACACGCTCAAGATAGGTTTTTAATTCAGACAAGTGCTTCTGTATTTCTTCTACATTTTTGTCTTTTGCAGCTTGCTCGAGTGCTTTGCCTATATCAGTAATAGTTTCGAATCCATAACTTCCACCAGAACCTCTCATGCCATGACCCAATGTCTCTATAATAGTATAGTCACTATTTTTCAAAGCATTTGTAATAGATTTGACATCCTGATGTCTGGTTTCTATATATCCTGGTATAAGTTTTATTAGGTCAGGATTTATATGAACAATTATTTTCTCACAATTTTTTTCATCAGTATTTTCTTTCATGATTTTACTTCTCCTGCATAATCATAAATGGTTTGTAAAAGCTTAGCCTTTGTTATTGGCTTGGACAGATGGGCAGTGCAGCCAATATCCAAACTTTTTTGTACTTCTTCTTTAAGTGCATATGCTGTGAGTGCAATAATAGGTGTTGATTTCACTCGTTTTTGCTTTTCCCACTTTCTAATCATTTTAGTCGCAGTGTAGCCATCCATTTCCGGCATTTGTATGTCCATAAGAACAAGGTCGTATTTGTTTGATTTGAATTTTTTAACAGCGATCTTACCGTTTTCTGCAATGTCAATCTTATACCGTGTCTTTTTTAGATATGCCTGGATTAAGAAACGGTTGTCTTTATTATCCTCTGCAAGAAGTATGCTTAAAACACGTTTATCTTTGCTGGCAGTGACACTTTCTGCTTTTGGCTTTTCAACAATCACCTTTGCCTTTCCCAAAGCACGTGCAATAGCATTTCGCAGATCAGATTGCTTAATTGGTTTTACAAGATGGCTTGCAATTCCGAGTTCCTTGCACTTATCTACATCCCCTTTTCTTCTGTCAGATGTGAGCATCATAATGGTTGTTTGTGTGAGGTCAGGATTTTTTTGAATCTGTTCTGCTATTTCGAATCCTCCCATGCCTGGCATGCGACAATCGAGTAATACAAGCTTAAAAGGGTTATTTGTTTTCTTAGCTTTTTTGAGTTCGGCAACTGCCTGTGTACCTTTTTCGACCTCGGCTACTACAGCACCCCAGTTAGTGAGTGTATGTCTCAGTATCAAACGGTTTGTTGCGTTATTATCTACTATCAAGATCTTTAAGCCTTTCAGGTTTACTTCTGGTATGGACTTGCGTTTCTTTGGTTTTATTTGAATACCAAACTGTGCAGTAAAATTGAAAGTGCTACCTTCACCGACTGTGCTTTCTACCCAAATACTTCCATTCATTAATTCTGCTAACCGCTTTGAGATGGTCAGACCAAGTCCAGTTCCACCATACTTGCGCGTATGAGAGGAGTCGGCTTGTGCGAAACTTTCAAAAATCGTTTTCAATTTTTCGGGTGGGATACCAATGCCAGTATCAGCAATTGAAAACAGAAGGGAACCAGGTCGTTTGTTTTGTGGATCTTTATCGACGTGCAGTACCACTTCGCCTTTTTCTGTAAACTTGATTGCATTTCCCAGGAGATTTACGAGAACTTGACGTAAGCGGACTGGATCTCCGATTAAATCCATAGGAATATCAGGTTCAATAAGATAAAATAGTTCCAGATTTTTTGTATGAGCGCGTATCGCCATGATTTCGGTTGTTTTTTCAACTATTTCATTGAGATTGAAGTCGATTTTTTCAAGTTCAATCTGACCCGATTCCACTTTTGAAATGTCAAGGATATCATTAATAATATTCAAGAGGTTTTCTCCTGCTGTTCTGAATGTTTGAACATATTGTTGCTGGTCAGGGGTTAGAGAAGTCTCACTGAGCAGTTCAGACATGCCAATAATGGCATTCATTGGCGTACGGATCTCATGACTCATACTGGCTAAGAATTCGGTCTTCGTTTTTGAAGCCAGGAGAGCGACTTCACGGGCTTTGATTAATTCCTCTTCTGCCCGTTTTCGCTCAGTGATGTCTTCAATAATGCCATCGTAATATTTTACTTCGTTCTTTTCATCTTTTACTGCAATTGCTGAATCCGAACATATGAATATTGTTCCGTCTTTCCTTTTGTATCTTACTTCTTTGTTTTTAACAAATCCATTACTTATCATACTATCATTAAACCTCTTTCTTGCTTCAGGGTCTTTATATAAATCTGCAATAGCTATTTTAAAAAGTTCCTCTTTGTTTTCATACCCAAACATTTTGACAAACGCAGGATTTATCTCAATAAATTTACCTTTTGGTCCAGGCGTAGTCCTATATACCCCCACGCTGACATTTTCTGTTATGGTTCTGTATTTCTTTTCACTCTTATGCAGTGCCTCCTCTGCTTGTTTGCGCTCGGTGATGTCAGATATCATGGCGAGATCCCCTATTATTTTACCATTTTCATCGCTGATTTGATTGGCAAGTATCAGCCCAATAGGTTTTTCTCCAGTTTTGGTAATGAAATCAATTTCATAAGGTGGAAGTTTCTTACCATACATCCTCTGGAGAAAATTTTTCATAACTTTTACCTTGCTCCTCTTAGGCAAAAATGGAAGCATAATAAGATTCTTTCCAATGACCTCTTCAGGTGTGTAGCCAAGCCAGTCATATACTTTTACGTTCACATCCAATATCTTTCCTTTTGTGTCTAATAGCACAATAGCTTCAGGAGAAAGCTCGAATATTGACCTATATTTCTGTTCACTATCACTCAACGCCTTCTCCATCCGTTTGCGTTCGGTAATATCTTCGATAACACCATCATAATATCTCACTTCTCCTTTTTCATCTTTTACTGCCACGGCTGATACCGAGCATATGAGTGGAATTCCATCCTTTCTCTTTAGTTTTAATTCCTCATTTCTTACAAATCCGTCTCTCAACATCTTCTTATTGAACTTTCTCCTATCTTTTGGGTCTTGATATAAATCTGCAACTTTTATTTCAAAAAATTCCTCTTTGCTCTTATAGCCAAATATTGTGCTAATCGCAGGATTCGTTTCGATAAATATGCCTTTGGGTCCAGGCGTATTTCTATATACCCCAACATTAATATTGTCTGTTAAAGTTCGATATTTTTCCTCGCTCTTCCGCAGCGCTTCTTCTCGCAAACAAGCATTGCAGGCACTAGCTAATTTCGAAAGTAGACGGCTCAACGATTTAAGAATTAGAGGATCTAAATCCTCACCACTTTTTATCAAAACCATTAAACCAAAATCTGGTAACTCCATGATATAAAAATAACTACTGTCCTTAGTTTTTCCATATAAAAACAGCCTTTTTCTAAAATTAACCAATTGACGTTCACTAAGCCGTGAAGGCACATTTTGTAGAGCTGCTTGATATGCATTAATCCTGTCTGTATTTCGAGGTATGGAATAAATTTGTTCAAAGCTATATTTACCCTGAATGTCTTTTTTCAAAGAATAGATTCCACCAGCTGAACAATTTAATTTCCTTAGGAAAATTGGTAAGCTTGCCTGTAACATCTTGTGTAGATCAAGACTTGCACCAATGGACATGGCAATTTCATATAAAATCTGGATTTGTCCAACTCTGGTTGGCATTAGTCTTCCAATACTCCGACTACTGAGGTTTTATTATAAAATTCCAGATAATCCTTTCCGCTGTTGGCAATTTCTCCTATTGTAAGTGCTCCAATCAGTGGTATATTTTCATTATATACAGCATTTAGTTCTTCTTTAAATTTGTCTTCAAGAAAAAGGACTCGGGAGATGCAATCTATAAATAAGATTATTCTATTAGTTGATTTCGCCTTAATTGATTCCTTGGCAAGTGTAAGTGCCTTTCCTGCTGCATTCACCAGAGAGGATACATCACCAGTTAAAATATCGACAAAAGATTCTTGGGGAACTTCTCCTACACAGATCAAAGAGCCATTTTTTCCTAACATAAAGGGGTCACGCACAATTTTTTCTGTACCCAATTTACCGATACCAAAGGGATAACATTTAGAAATTTCAAAGAAATTATTATCTGTGAAAACCTTTCCCGAATGCTTTTCAACAATTCCCCGATAAACTTCAAATGCCGGTTTCCAGTTTAATGTTTTAATAATATTTCTATCTGATTCTGTAACCTTGTAGGGGCCGTTTATCTTCTTCCATCCATGACATACACCAACACCACTTTCCATATCCAACATGGCAAGTATGGCACTATCCTGGATCAAACCTTCATTGGTAAATAGACAAGGCTTTTGTTTCATACTCATTGAACCAGCTCCGCCACCAATGTAGTTGAATTCTAGTCCAAAGATATTAAACATACTATCAACAAGAGCACTTATTCTCTTTGAAAAACCATCAACAAAGACAAACATTGTTCTAGTATCACCAATTTCAGGAATTCTTTCATCAATTACATCGTTATACTCCATGGCCATATCGCTCAAATTTGGAATAATCTGGACATTAGGTTTTTTTGTCATTCCTGCAACAATTGTCCCCTTTTCCAGTTTTTCTTTTCCATGAATTATTTCCGGGAAAATGCCACCGAATAGAGGAACCGTCACCCCTTTCAATTTTTCGTCTAGGTTATCAGGGATAAAACCATTGGCATCGCAAGCTAAAATTAAAAGTCCCTTTACACTTGCATTCTTTAAAATCTCATCGATAAGATTATTGAATCCTGGGACGGTCCCTTTTTTGTCAACTTTAATAATCATTGCATTCTCCTTAAAATATGTTTATAATTTCTTTAATTCCTCCTAACCTGTATATCCGCATGGTTAGGATATGCTACCGATGTATGGATCATACAACTCCTCATTTATCCTTTTTCACATAGTCCAAGGAATCCTTAAGGCTATGCCAATTTTCCACAGACATAAAGACCTCGATTCCTTTATAGTGCATCCTTTACAAAAATACATTTTTATTATCCTACCATATCCACTAATGCCCTTTAGCATATTTCTGCCATCAACAGCATAAAGCTCCTTGAGATATCTAACTTACTCTTTCAACTATATTATTCTAATAGAAACAATTTATTTATAAATACGGTATTTTACGTAGAGTTATATGCGTATAACTACTTATATAAGATAACCTCACTTCGTTCGGTTACATGAAGTATTGGATTAAAATTCCAATACTTCAAAATAAGATGGCTTGCTATTAAATATTTTTTATTCTTTGTTTGTGGAATCAACCAATTCTTTTACATATTTTACAAGTTCATCATATTTTTTCTTGATATCAAAATACATGCTTTTGTAATCTTTTTCTTTCTCTTGTTTTCCCTCATGTTTTTCTATTGTTTTTTCTGATATTCCTTTTGCTGTTTTCAAGAAACCTTCTTGTTCAAGCCAGGCGTGTGGATCTACTTGTTCTTCGTGTTTCTTTTTTATTACCCAGCTTTCTTTTGCTTTATTAATATCTACGATTAATTGAGGGAATAATTCTTTTATTGCTTGAATATACTGTTCAGGAAAACGACTGTTTTCTTTATCATATTCAATAAACTCACACTTTTCATGAATTTTTTTAAGCTGTTTAACAACTTCTGCATCGCTTTTATTATAGATTCCTAATATTGGTGGTACTTTAATATATAATTTATCGCATAATCTAAAAAGGGTTCCTTTTGCGAAGATCTCATTGAGAAGACGGATATTCACGATTATGATATCAAAGTTATTTTTGAACTTGCAAATCATTTCAAGGGTTTCTGGAATAGAACCAACTCCAACTATTCTTTCTCTGCTGAGCAAATCGCAGAGTTTTTTTCTTATGGTTTCATCTGGTTCTATAAGAAGAATCATGATTATAATGATTATAAGAGGAGATTTGGATTTGTCAAGGACAATAACCTAAGATTTCTGAAAAAGATCAGAAATCTTCGATAAAAGCATACTATTCTTCGAGCGACCCCGCATCTTGTTTTGTTTAATGTGTACGCATTGATTATGCATTCTGTAGAACCCCAAGAATAAATAGTGGTTTATATGCATACTTATGTCGAACAAGGTGCGGGGGAGTTGAGAAGTTAGTTTGTAATAAAAAAGCCCCCGTGCGGGGGCTTTTTTATATGCATGTTATGCAATTATGCACGTTCGACTTGTGTGGCTTTTTCTCCTTTCGGAGATTGGCTGATCTCAAACTTAACTCTATCGCCTTCCCTAAGAGTCCGATACCCGTCACCCGCTATGTCTGCATAGTGGACAAAGACATCACCAGACCCGTCTTCTTTTTCTATAAAACCAAAGCCCTTTTTTCCATCGAACCATTTAACACTTCCGTAGGTTGGCACTGAAACCTCCTTTCAAGCCCTTATTTTTACATAGTTTAAGAATATGCAAATTTACACATCCTCCAACATACGGTAAGGCTTGAACATTGAGTGTATCTAAAAAACGAATTTTGTCAATAGTTTATTCTGCACTGGTATTAAATGTTCACTTGGATATATGAAAGTATAGGAATTATTGAAATCCCAATACACTAAAATATACACATAATCTCAAGGAATATATTTAACTTCTAAATAAGGTATCAGATTTTCCTCTTCAACTACTACACGCCTTTCCTTTTTACCTATTCTAATAGGTGCCTCAACTCGCTGGTATTGCATACTTGGCCAGTACGCAGTCTCCACTTTTACAATATATTCTCCCGATTTAACTTTTTTACCTGAGGTATCTTTTAAATCCCAGACATATATGTGATGTCCTAAATCTATACTTGCACTGGTAACTCCATCAACATCAGCGAACTTTGAGGAATTTGTCCACATTGGAAGGTTGACCTGCTTTTCTTTTGCATACCCACTGAATCCTGATACATAGATAGTTTTGATGAATTTACCGCTCTTTTTCTCAATCCACACTGCAGTTTGTGGTGCCAGTTCGTCGCGAAATCCTAAGATGAAATCTATGACTAAAATAGGAGTTTTATATTTTGAAAGATCAATTCGTTTTACTCCAGGGGCAAGCTCATTGAATACATACTGGCAGGCTTCAGATCCTGAATATTGGGATACGATCTCAATCCAATGGGTCCTGGCTTTTTTCTGGTATGCAAATCCAATCCAGTATAAAGCTTCAGCCATAGTAGAATCTGGAACATCACTTGCTATAACCATATTTAAATCCTCTATTCCCTGATCAAGCTTTCCTATGAAAAAAGGGAAAGATACGCCCATGGCTCCTCTCATAAACCTCATTTCAATATCATCCGGTGCCAGGGCAATGGCTTTGTCTAAAACATTCATTGCCTCAAATACGAGATTTGTCCGTAAATCCGTATCCATGTAGATCCTTGGGTCATAGCCTTGCTCGCCTATTTGCCCCAGGCATAAGGCAAGTAATTTAAAGGCATTTACATTTAATGAATCTAAACTAATGACTTGTTTTAATACTTTTTCTGCTGCTTCATAATTTTCAGCATCAAAATATTCCTTTCCTAATGCAATCAAGAAACTAATATTATCCGGTTCGTTTTTCAGATTTTCTTTCAACTCTATAATTGCTTGGTTATCTGGCTCTTTTGTTTTTTCACGTTCTGCTTGCCATTCTTCAAAAAGGACGATTTTATTTATATTTTCTTTTGCTTCATCTGCATATTTTGTGTCCGGAACCACAGTAATTAACTTTTCATACACTGACTTTGCTTTTTGAAACTCACCTTGTTTTTGATAACCCTGACCCAAGAGGTCGTAGGCATTTACGAGTTGCTCTATTGCTGCCGGATCAGAAGATTGCTCTAATACTCGGGTGAGAAATTCCATATCCTCGATTCCCTTTTCTAATTGTCCTGTGAATTTAGGCATGTTTATTGCCCAACCTCCCCGGAAAAACCTGGCAGTAAAGTTATTGGGATCAAGTGAAATCGCCTTATCCCACATTATAAAAGCTTGCTCAATCGCCTTGAATACTTCAGTAAAACCTTTTATCCTTTGTGCCTGTATACTAATATAAATTCCTAATTGAGTATAAGCCATTGAATTATCTGGATGTTCTTTTACTGCTTGCTCCATTGTATTTATTGCCTGATCAAAATTGTTTAATTCCTGGTATGTTTCAGCTTCCTTAATATACTCATCAAGGGTTTTACCCTGGCTAATACTGATGCTCATTATAATTGCCAGAGTTATTAAACATAGCACTGATTTTTTCATTTTATTACCTCCTTTGCTGCGCAAAATGATTACCCCGTACATTTGACA
>JAGMEL010000328.1 GCA_023128195.1 Caldifarciminota bacterium
CAGGAGATGGATATGATGTCGAAATATTCACTGAACATGAGAAGTTGATCGCATACAATAGAAATCCCGATGCTGTTATGATTTTGAGAGATTACATCGAGCGTTATGAAATTATAAAGGATTCGATGCTCGAATTTGAGAAGAAGTGGGGGATCGTGGATTACGATGTTCTCGGGCAGCCAATAACCACCGACGAAATAAAAATTAACTCACGGCGCTATTGGCCAGGTTTTCTAGCTCTCTCAGGTACTGTTGTGGGCTGCGTTAGTTCGTGCCTAATTTTTGGAATACCAGAGGTGGCGGTTGATGTGCCAAGCGATTATGATGATTCTGAGTCTAAAAATAAGATTTTCATCGGCCTTGGGTCTGCAGGATTAGGTTGTCTGTCAGGAACGCTGTATGGTATTGAGTTAGATAAGCGCGACGCACTGAGAAAAATCAAAGATGCACGGAAGCCACGGGTTGTCGAATAATAGAGCGTAGGAAAAGGGAAAAGGGGATCGGGTCTGGACCCCGATGAAATACTTGCAGATTTCACAGGGCAGGCATTGGACAATGCTACAAATAAAGCAAATGGCATCACTAATCAGAAAAATAGCTTTCTTTGTTTCTTCTCGTATCATTGAATATGAGATGGGATAGGTGAGAAGGTGAGAAAGATAACATGAAATCAAAAAATGAAAAAGCAATCAAACCTTCTCCATGTAATAGAATATCATCAGGTAGTGGCTTCTATTAAACTGAACAAGCAATGACACTTTTTTGGGTTAGGGTATCGTTAAAATCATAGACCTTTAACAACATTTTTATGTCCCATATTTACAAGAAAACGCAGGAACCATTTCCTTTTTGGTGGGCCCAACCTTCTAAAGATTGATTTAAACGAATAACATTCCTTCCATGCCAATTTACAACCTTCATTTAGTTCTTCTCGGGACATCAACTTTGGCTGAAAAACAACACCACCATATTTACTCCAGTCTTTAGTTATTATTCTGTTTTCTTTACTTAACTTCTGACATAAGGGAGTTCCTGGAAAAGGTATTAGAGCTGAAAATGACACTGAGTCAAGTTTGTTTTCATTAATGAATTCCACTGTTCTTTCAAAAATATCCTTATCATCATTATCAAACCCGAATATGAAAGCGCCATGTACTGAAATTCCATAGGCGTGCATCCTTTTAATGGTTTCCTCATACCGCTTCACAACATTAATTGATTTACCCACTTCTCTTAGACTCGCCTGGGATATTGATTCAAACCCAATAAACATTCCCATACATCCACTTTTGGCAGTAAGCTTAACAAGTTCTTCATTATAAGCAAAGGTTAGTGATCCTTGTCCTATCCATTTTTTCTTACAAGGGATTAGTGCTTTAAACAGTTTTCTGGTACGTCTAGGATTTCCAACAATATTATCGTCTACAAAGAATAAATATTTACCCTTAAGAGATTTGACTTCTTTGACAATATCTTCTACTGGTCGAAAACGGTATGAGTTTCCAAAGTGAGATGAGACTGAACAAAAACTGCAATTGAAAGGACATCCTCTCGTTGTTTCAATCGTATTAAATAGTGTATAGCATCTTCTTTTAAGCAAATCTCTTCTTGGAA
>JAGMEL010000329.1 GCA_023128195.1 Caldifarciminota bacterium
ATAGGCATAACCGCAGGTCTCTGTGGTCTTGGCTTAGGTGGCTATGATGTCTACAGACCTATAATGGCGGGAGAGGTAGGATTTATAGAAATGTTCTCAACCAAATATATTTCTCCTTACTCAACACAATTTCTTCAATTAGGTTTTTTTAGGAAAAAGCAAGAGTCTGATGTGAATTGTTTTCTCACCATAAATATTGGCATTGAATTTTTCAGTAATTTCTCAATGAGCCCTTTTATTGAAGGCGGCAATGTTATTGGAGTGGAACATTGGGCCCTTCGCGCTGGTGGTGGTTTAAGATTCTCATTCTAGCCGATTAGATACAATTTCGACATATAAAATTAGGGGACGGGGATTGATTTTGTGACAGGTATTTCAGACCACAAATAGAAAGAACCAGTGATAATAATGGTTGGATTATGATTTGCTTTTGTCTTTATATATTCTATTGCTTTCTGAACTGATGGAGCAATTGTGAGGTTTTTTTGATATTTTTTCGCTTTTTTGTATAAATCAATTGGTTCCATTGTCCTTGGGTTATTTGTTTTAACAAGTAATACTTCTCTTGCTTTTGGAAAAATGTATTTCAGGCAATATCTAATATGCTTATCTTTGTTAGTGCCAAATATTAAATAGAGATTTTTAGTATTTATAAGATTCAGATTTTTTTGCAGGGCTTCAAATGAATCTTGATTATGAGCACAGTCAAAGATTATCAGGGGTCTTTTTGATATAATTTCAAATCTGCCGTGCAGGTCTGTTCGTTTAATACCTTTTTGTGTGGCTGGTACAGTTATCTTAAATCCTTTTTTTCTTAATTCATTTAATACAGACATTGCTATTTCAAGATTTTCAACCTGATGGCTTCCTGGTAAAGGTAAAAAAGTATTAAATTTACCGATTTCTCCGTTAATTTTTAAATGGCTGCCTTTTATTGATTGTTTTAAAATCTTAATATTATGTTGGTCTTCGGCAAAAGTGATTTTATTGCGTTGTTTTTTAGCTACTTTTTTTATTACTTGTTCTACACTCGATCGCTGGTGAATGGTAATCAATTGACCATGTTCTTGTCGAGTGGATATTGTGATAACTTTTCCCCCTCTTTTATCCTCCCCCACTTGTGGGGGAGCAAAGGGTGGGGGTTTAATAATTCCTGCTTTTTCTCTGGCGATCTGTGATAATCTGTTACCGAGTAGATCTGTATGGTCATAACCGATTTTTGTTATTACTGATATTATCGGATATGTAACATTTGTTGAATCGAGCCTGCCGCCCAGTCCAACCTCGAGGATTGAGAAATCTGTTTTTTTCTTTAAAAAATGTAAGAATGCAATAGTGGTAAGTACTTCAAAGAATGTGCTTGCCCCGTGAAATTCATGTTGTTTAATACGGCTTGCCCCAGATAATTTTCTGTATTTCACAGGGCGGGCCCCGTGAAATTCATGTTGTTTAATAGGGCTTGCCCCGGATAATTTTCTGTATTTCACAGGGCGGGCCCCGTGAAATTCATGTTGTTTAATAGGGCTTACCCCAGATAATTTTCCGTATTTCACGGGGCGTGCCCCTTGTTTTCTTTTAATATAAGGTCTTATTAGCTTTATATATTTCATTAAATCCTGATTTGAGATTTCAATATTATTGATTTTTATTCTTTCATTTATTTTTTGAAGGTGGGGTGAAGTAAATAATCCAACCCGGTACCCGCAGGATTCCAGACATGAACTAATCATTGTCGCAGCAGAACCTTTTCCCTTTGTTCCCGCAATATGTATAACATTATTTAATTTTTTTTGGGGCGAGTCAAATTTTGCTAAAAATTCTATGAAGTCATTGAGTTTGTAGTTATAGCCAGGTATTTTTTCGTAATCAACTAAGGAATTAAAAAATTCTTCAGGGTTCACATTGTCCTAAGGGTTTTAATTTCATTGCAATATCTATTGCTGGTGCCGAGTGCGTTAGTGCTCCCACAGAGATAAAATCAACACCACAATTTGAGAAGTCTCTGATATTATTTAAGTTTATACCACCGCTGACCTCAATCTCTATATTGCGCTTTGTTTGATGTACAATCTCGACTGCTTGTTTTATCTGATTTATGTTCATATTATCCAGCATTAACCTGTTTACCTTAAGTGACACAGCCTCATTCAATTCATCAAGTGTTTTTATCTCAACCTCTATGAATGCTTTTTTTCTTTGTTTTCTGACTTTAGCAACGGCTTTTGTAATACTGCCGGCAATTTCAATATGATTGTCTTTGATCAATACCATATCATAAAGACCAAAGCGGTGGTTGTGACCGCCTCCAGTGCGCACCGCGTACTTTTCCATTATTCTCAATCCGGGTAGTGTTTTCCGCGTATCGAGTATTTTAACAGTATCTTTTGTAGCATTTACAAATGTTTTTGTCAATGTAGCGATACCACTGAGATGCTGTAAAAAGTTGAGCGCAATCCGTTCTCCTTTTAGGCACGTAGATGCCGCGCCAACAACAGTGGCGATTGTTATCCCCGGAGAGAAATTATCGCCATCATTTAGTTTTATTTGAAAATTCACTTTTTCATCAATTTCTTTAAAAACCATCTGTGCGATTTCAACTCCACATAAAATACCATCCTGCTTGGCGAATATTATTCCAAGTGCTTGCTCATTTTGGTCAACAATATGGTCTGTGGTAATATCACCCCTGCCGATATCTTCTTTTAGCGCCTTTTTAACTATTTTAAGAAATTGCTTTATTTGCTTTTCCTGAATGTTTTTTACTTTGATATTTTCTCCCTTCAGTCCTTTCTAATTTGCGTTGAACCGATTTGATTTTATCGCGGATTACTGCCGCGCGCTCAAATTCCATTAATGAAACTGCCTCTGCCATTTCTTTATGCAATTTCGCAAGCTCATCAATATTTATTTCTTCTTTGGTACTCCTTGTAATACGATCTGCAACCGACGTTGCCCTCAGGATATCCTCCGAGCTTTTCACAATACTTTCAGGTGTGATATTATGTTTTTTATTATATTCGATTTGTTTGTTTCGTCTTCTTCCCATTTCTTTTATCGCCCTTTTCATTGAACCGGTAATTTCATCTGCATACATTATTACTTCACTACGGACATTTCGTGCTGCTCTGCCTGCTGTTTGAATTAAAGCTCTTTCACTCCTCAGAAATCCTTCTCTGTCTGCATCGAGGATGGCAACGAGTGCTACTTCTGGCAGGTCAAGTCCCTCTCTTAAAAGGTTGATGCCGACAAGGACATCAAATTCGCCGAGCCTTAGTCCCCTTATAATTTCGATGCGCTGGATGACGTTAATTTCAGAATGCATGTATCTGACCCTTATATCAAGTTCGTTTAAATACTGGGCAAGGTCCTCAGCCATTCTTTTAGTAAGTGTTGTCACCAGAACTCGTTCTTTATTCTTCACCTTTTTTTGAATTTCATTAATTAAGTCATCGACCTGATTTTTTGCCGGTTTAACAATAACCTTCGGGTCTACAATGCCGGTGGGCCTGACAATTTGTTCAACTATACGGTATTTTGATTTCGTAATTTCCCATTGGCTAGGTGTGGCTGAGATACAGATTGCCTGGTTGATTAAGGCTTCAAACTCGCTGAATTTCAAGGGTCTATTTTCTAATGCTGAAGGTAATCTGAAACCGTACTCAACAAGATTTAACTTGCGCGAATGGTCACCTTCATACATAGCGTTTAATTGCGGTATACTAACATGCGATTCATCTATTATGATTAAAAAATCTTTTGGAAAATAGTCGATGAGGCAGAATGGCCTCTGCTTGGATTCTCGGCCGGAAAGATGCATTGAATAATTTTCAATACCTGAACAATAACCCAATTCCAGAAGCATCTCGATATCAAATTTTGTCCTCTGTAATAATCTTTGTGCTTCGAGAAGTTTGCCCTGAGATTGAAATTGTTCGATCCTTTCTTTGAGTTCTTTTTTAATATTTTTAACTGCGGTTTCTATTCTGGGTCGGGTTGTAATGAAATGTTTTGCCGGGAAGATAACGATGTTATCCAACTCTTTTTTTATATGACCGGATGTTGGTTCAAAGATCCGAATTTTTTCGACAAAATCATTGAACAGCTCAACCTTTACACCGTATTCTTCATCAGCAGGATGTATATCAACAACATCGCCACGGACCCGGAATGTTCCTCTGGCAAATTCAATATCGTTCCTACTGTATTGAACTGAAACTAACGAGTTAAGCAATGAATCTCTGTCTTTTTTTTTCCCTTTTTCCAGATACACAACAAGTTCTTTTAGTTCTTCGGGTGAACCGATATTATAAATGCAGGAAACCGATGCAATAATGATTACATCATTTCTCGTAAGTAGGGCAGAGGTCGCCCTGAGTCTGAGTCTTTCAATTTCTTCATTTATTGAAGCATCTTTTTCAATATATAAATCAGTTGCTGGAACATAAGCCTCGGGCTGATAATAATCATAATAGGAAATAAAATATTCAACAGCATTATCAGGAAAAAAGTATTTGAATTCACCATATAATTGTGCTGCTAAAGTTTTGTTATGGGATATAATGAGGGTGGGTTTTTGAACTTTATTTATTACATTAGCAATTGTGAACGTCTTACCTGAACCTGTGACACCTAAAAGTGTTTGAAATTTTGAGCCATTTTTTATTTCATCGACTAAACTATTGATTGCCTCAGGTTGATCACCTTCAGGAATGAATGTGGAGTGAAGTTTAAATTTCACGCCTGAGTATTCGATAGGATTTTGGGCTAATTGACAATCTTAATTTTTGTGTGTAAGCGGTTAATTTCTCACCGTTTATTAAATCGAGATATAATCCATCCCAGGCAGGAAGTTCAACAAAAGACTGTTT
>JAGMEL010000033.1 GCA_023128195.1 Caldifarciminota bacterium
TGAGATGTTAAAAATCTCGCAGAGACCGAAGGTCTCGTAGAGGTCGCAGATCCTGAAGAATTGAAGAGACCCGCCACAAAGTCAACTCACATCTCCATGGGTCTATAAGATAGAAGTCAGAAGTAAAATGGCAATAATTGTGATAATGATTGATGATATTCCAATAGGAACCCATACGGGCGCAATCCAAGGACGAGGTATAAGAAAGAGAACATCAATCGTAGTAAGTTTAGGAGGCCATTTAATCAAGAAATAGAGCGAACAATAATAAAACAAGTCCCACAAAGCAAACGTCCAGAAAAAGACGACCATCTTATCAAGCCATGTGTCTCCAATCAGAAGAGCTACACTTACAAGCATCACTAGTGTAGCCACTTCCCTTGTTTTCTCAATAAAAAGGTATTGTTCAGAAAACTTATTGAGTGATGCGTTGTTTAATTCTAAATCAACAATTCCAAGCGCCTTACGTAGATAAACCACAACTACGCCCTCTACATAAGCCATCGCAATGCCAAAAAGAGCCAATAATAAAAACTTCTCTACCATAAAATTATCTTTCGTTTCATTGTTGCAATTTCAGAAGTCATCAAAAATGCTATAATCGGATTTTCCCCTCGCCTGCGGCTCGGGATCTTCGAGAGCCCTGCACTTTCTCCCAGTTCCGCCATCTCGGCACGTTTAGGGCATAGGATACAGGGCTTAGGGAACAGCAAACTATTATATTCAATAAAGAAATGATGTCAATAAGTCTACGCCTTACGCCCTATCTATCCCGTGGAATGCGTTAGCTATTCCATTGGGACTCACTTCGCTCTACGGGACACAGTGGGGTCAAATCCATAAAGACAGATGATAGATTTTGGATACTGGATGACAGTGAAAGATTGACCATCCGCACCTTGTTTTGATTGCAGCCTACATTTTACATGATGTTTTTGTAGATATTATTGAAATGTATTTAGTTGTATCGATACATCTGCCTGAGGGGTACTCAATTTTATAGCCAAATCTAAGATTTGGGAAAATTTGGTATTGACATCGTCAGAAAATTTAGGATAATTTAGGTATGCAAGAGAAAAAAAACAAATTTATCCTCGCAAATGATGTTGGTATGAAATGGCTTTCATTTTATGCCTTGATAATATTCATTTTGGTTTGTAGTACAGCGTGGTGTGGAGAAATTCACGAAGCAGCCCAGCGTGGGAATATCGAGATTGTGAAGTGCTTACTAAAAGAAAAGCCGGCACTCATTCATGCAAAGGACACTCACGGATACAGACCATTACATCGTGCTGTTATGACCAATCAAAAAGATATGGTATTTTATCTTCTCCGTAATGGAGCTGATATCAATGCCAAAGGGAAACACGATATTACCCCGCTCTATCAAGCAGTTTTCTATGGTAACAAACAAATGACAGAATTGCTCATTGCCAATGGTGCAAGTATCGATGGAAAAACTGATCTCGGTTGGACTGTCTTACATGGATCAGCATTCAGTAATCAGGTAGATATTATCAAGCTTCTGATACAACGAGGAGCTGCGGTGAATGTTCGCGATTTGCTTGGTTATACTCCTTTACACTGGGCAGCATTTGCTGGAAATAAAAATGCCGTCGAGTTTCTTGTGCAAAACGGTGCTGAAATTAATGCCCGTGCCATAGACGGACATACTTCATTGCATTTGCTTGCATATACGGGCTATTGTGATATCATTACCATACTTTTGGCAAAAGGGGCAGACATCAATTCAAAGACAAAAAAGGGGAACACCCCTCTGCATTTAGCCAGTCTGAACGGTCAGCACGCAACAGTAAAATTACTGATCGAATATGGAGCAGACGTGAATTTGGTAACTAACAACGGCTATACGCCTCTATCATATGCTCTTTATAAAGGTTATTATGCCATCGCTGACCTACTCCGTAGTTACGGCGCATGGTAATAGCAGCGACAGGATCAAATCATCCGTCAGGATAACAGAACGTATTAGCGGACCAGTGAGAAATACCCCGACCTTTGATATTTATAATCCTATATATATACTATGTATAGAAAAATAAAAGGAAACAGATTATTAAACATGAAATTTCATACCTGTAATGAACACTGTAACCAAAAGCCCGATTTTAGCGTATTTTTATTAAAGGAGGTATTATGCACATTCCTGAAATGATTATTGCCGGTATAAGCATTTTGCTGCCTGCCGTCATTGTAATTATTGCAATCATTGCGCAGTATAAGAAAAAGAAAAAGTATTATGAATCAGTACTTAAAGCAGTGGAACTGGGAAAGAACGCTGAAGAAATTAAACAGAT
This sequence comes from Caldifarciminota bacterium, assembly GCA_023128195.1. Classification (GTDB taxonomy): domain Bacteria; phylum Hydrothermota; class Tepidihabitantia; order SM23-42; family SM23-42; genus SOIY01. The sequence continues at coordinate 2,319 of JAGMEL010000033.1, forward strand.
TTTTTCAATAGAAAAACAGAAGAATAATGGAAATGCTATCGGGTTTCTTAGAGGCGGTATTATTGTAGCGGGCATAGGTATTGGCCTGGCTGGAATAGCTCTTGTCATAAACGTAACAGAAGTGTATGCTCCGTCTCTCTTTATCATAATCCTCGGTCTTGCGCTTATAGCTATTTATTATTTAACAAAACCAAAAGGTAAAACTAAATAATTTTTGGAATCAAAAAAAGATGATATTTGGCGCCTGATCCAAAACGCTCAGGATGGTGAGGAGCCGGCAATGACCAAGCTTATTACACTGAATAAAGGATTAATTTTTACTGTTATTTTCCGTATGACAAATGATTATGATATCAGCCAGGATCTTACACAAGATACGTTTATCAAAGTATTTGTTAATATCAGGAAAGTCAAGAATGCAAAACATTTTCGTGCCTGGATTTGCGTAATAGCGCGCAATATTGTGCGCAGCTACTTTCGCAGGGCAAAAAGAAGCCAAACAGTATCTCTTGAAGAAATTAAAGAACCTGCTGGACAATCAAATATTGAAACTACAAAGAAGAGTATGATTATCCAGGATGCATTGAATAGACTTTCTGAACGGGATAGAATGCTTTTAACACTTGCTTATTATCAAGGACTAAGTCTTACCGAAGTAGCCGAGGTAATGAGAGTGTCTAATAACAATGTCAAGGTTTGCCTTTACCGGGCAAGGAAAAGATTAAGAAAAGAATTAGAAGGATACGAACATGAACTTTTGTCAGCATACTAAGCAAATCATTGCCTATCGTCTTGGTTTGTTAACGGAACGAGAAAAAGAAGAGTTCGAAAAGCACGTGCAGACGTGTGATATTTGCCAACGTGAACTCAAAATAGAATCCGTGATTGAAAATGATCTCTCTGTGGAATTGCAGCCAGGATTCATTGAAGAACGTGTGTGCGCACGTGTTCGGCTGCGTGAAGCCCGGGGAATGCGTTCTTTTTGGCTGTATGCCTTACGCATGGTTATATATGGTGTAGTAGCAGGTGTCGTCGGTTTAGTCCTATTTCCGTTAATTTTGAGGTTTCCATTTGACCAGGTCTTTGACCTCAGCAAAATTGCCAGCGGCTTGTCAGCACTAACTGGTCCAGCATCCTTTTCAATGATAATCATAGGTACAGGCTACCTTTTTATCATCTTGAGTTCATTGTATTCACTATCGCATATCCGGAAGTAATCTTCTTCAGAGAAAAAAGGCGCTGGTTTTAGTGAGATTGCCACGCCCGCACACCAATACAGTGGCGTGTGGGCTCGCAATGACGATTTGTATGAATGTTATTTGTTAAAAGCTGTATTCCAGTTTAAGAATTATTCCATGCTTCAACCCGCTCATAAGTGTGCCAGTAACATCACCATTAACAAAGACACCGGATAGAACAAAAGAAGCCGCATCAGTCAAAGATAGGGTTATTTCGGGAAATCCGATGAAGATCTCATTCTCGATTTCATATGCCATGCCAAGCTGTAATGTATGAATATCCATGAATGGATAGCGTAGTACAGCCATTAAATAGTTCTCATTTGCATCATGATAATTTATGTGATAGACCTGCCCCATACAGTAGAAATCATTTCCAAATGTGTATTCTCCTCCACCAGCTATCTGATAATATGAATCTCCTGTGTCTGGGTTAGTATAAGCACCCTCTGCCCAGAAAGCCATTTCCCGGATAGTACCGATAATATCGCCACCAAAGATTTCCACATCACGATACTGCCCGTTGCTCCAGGGATAGTCTTCTTTGCCCCTGAAATAACTTGCTGATAAATCACAACCAACAATGGATTGAGTTGTAATCTTAAAGGCATATTCAGTGTTCTCCAATTTCTTTTCAGGTAATACTACACCTGGCATTTCAAGTGCCGGGATAAAATAAGGAATAAAGATACCGGTTAAGATTAAATTGGTTGTTGGATAATATTTCAACCGAAGTGCTGCTACACCCAATTTTTCCTCAGGAATAAAGGTTTCCAGTTCAGTTAAGTCAAATGGGTTTATATTGTCTGTCGGATTGAGACGATAAGCTGTACCCCAGGAGATTATCTGCACACCTGTACGCAGGTCAAATTTGCTGGTGTAATAATCTATATACGCTTCATTCATTCTCCAGTCAAATTGCGGTATTCTATCAGTGTACATTTTCAGATTCACATAGCCGTGGACTTTATCGCCTACATAACTGTCCAGGTTTAGTTTGAAAGTCGTCCTGGACCGAAGCGTATCTGACTCATCAAGATCCAGGTTTACGCAGGTTTCTATGTTCCCGCCAATTTCCAGAGGGATCTGAGCCGTACTAAAACCTGTGATTGTAAAGTACCACAATATAAATAAATAAAACAACCTCTTCACAATGTCCTCTTACTTCTTTTCCAGCTGTCGGGTGGTGAACATATTATCCGGGATTGTCGGATTCAATTCAGTTTCCTTTATCACAATAATAGTCTTGCTTCCCTTTTGAACATTTTGCATCTCTATCCTCTTTGATATCCAGAATTCCTCTATTCTGTAAAACCCAGATGGATACATAATCTTGAGCAGGTCTCCATGTATATCATAATATTCAGTCTTCATCGAGTAAAAGTTTTCCTTGTCCACCCATCTTTTTAGTTTACTGTAACTTATGTCCTCAGGGTTTTTAGGGATAAGCTCCAGGACATAACAATCATGTCCTTCGTATTCTTCAGTGCTGAGTAATTTAGAATGAAAGTCTTGTTCCCAGGAATAACCACCAACATCATCATAACTAAAATCGCTGCCCATAAAGCTTCCGCCTTTTTCCTTGGTGGCAATACGTCGCACCTTTTTCAAAACTGGAAGATAGAGCCAGTCATTATCATCTACTGAAAGAAAACCAGTTCCCTTTATATTTGCTGGAGAAAGAAATCTCACCAAAGTGGAATCGTCTCCTTTCATCCATGCTTTTATCTCCCTGATCCGTTTGGAACCTGATTTGTGGACAATTGTCATCTCGCTGATCGTTATTTCTGAAACCGGACGGCTTTCCTCTGCTTTCTTGAGGATTTCATCACCAGTCAACTCCTGTGCTACAAGTGGCGATGTGGAAATCAACAAGCCCATAATAATCATATCGAAGATAAGAACATCGATCTGTCTGCGTGCGGACACGCACAGGCAGGTTTTTTTGATTTTTATTTTCATGTTTATTACCTCCTTATTTTTCTCTACGCCGGTCCCGCAAGTACAATAATGCCGGCAGCACGGTCATTGATGCCATCGATGAAAAAAACATTGTTAATGCAATGAGCCAGCCAAACCGAGCCAGCGGCGGCATAGACGCAAATATCAACACCAGAAAACCCAAGCCAACAGCAGCAGCATTATAAAATATTGCCTGTCCGGTATTTGAGATAGTAATCTTTAATGCTTGCTCTACACTCTTACCAATAGCAAGCTCTTCCTTGTAGCGGCTGAAAAAGTGAATGGCATAATCTATGCCGATTCCAATAACAATACTGGCAATAATTGCTGAAGCGACATCAAGCGGTATCTTGAACCAACCCATTATCCCGAAATTCAGAATCACTGTGAGTGTAATAGGAACAGTGCAGAATGCACCGTAGATTAATGATCGAGAGATAATGACCATCAGGACAAAAACGAACAGAATCGCCAGAACCAGGCTTTGCAATTGACCTTTTATCATAAGATTGACCATGTTGTGTGCTAATATTGGCGAACCGGTTAATACTACTTCGTTATTACTGTCAAAATGTTTTTCAATTGCTTTTTCTACTTTGTTAATCATTTTATCCCGTTCTGAATTTTTAGTGGTTGATACACGGGATTGAATCAATGCCTGTTCATAGTCAAAAGAAAGCATATTATCCAGTTGATCCGAACCTCCCATGGATAATAACAAAAGATACTGGGCTACCTCTTCTTCTGTCTTGGGAAGCATTTCATACTCTGGTTTTCCCTCATGTAATGCTTTATTGGTATTCCGCAATAGATTAACAATGGAACCAGGTTTACTCAATATCTCAATTCTCTCAATATCGTTTTGGAGATGTTCCATAGCCTGCAACACTTCAGGATCCTGAATATTGCCCTTTACTGCTATTTGAATAATATTGGCACCTCCGAAATTCTCTGTCACAAGATTATAAGCTGATCTAACCGGGCTACCCGGTTTGAAGAAATCTATAAAATCCGATTCAGGGTTGATCAACGGAATCCCGGCACTTGCCAATACAACGAGTAACCCGGCAATAATCAACACTGTTTTTGCCCGGGTAATTACAAAACCTGCCCATTTTACCAGAGTTCCTTTGAGCAAGATTTTTCGTTTTTTATCAAGTTCTCTTTTTGCAGGACGCAATAAATAAAGAAACGCCAGGAAAAAAGTGACCGTAATAATAAAAGCGATACCCACTCCGATTGCAGTAGATAAACCGAAATCCTTAATCTGTATTAGAGACGAAGTGTACAGAGAACCAAACCCTGCCATAGTAGTAACAGATGTTATTAAGCACGCCAGTCCCACGGCAACTACAGTGGCAAATAACGCTTTTTGTTTATCCAAACCCTGTGCGAGTCCCTCCCGGTAACGAGCAAGTATATGAATGCCATCTGCTATTCCCATGCTGATAAGAATAATCGGCATGATATTGCTGATAGGAGAAAGAGGGATGCCAAAATATCCCATCATACCCATAGTCCAGATGACCGTAATAATAACAATGAGTAATGGCAGAACAACCCCCCTGATATTGCGAAAGCTGATGTAAAGTATACCAATCATCATAAGAATTGCCAGGGGAAGCAATCTCGACATATCTCCGACAATTGCTTTATCAACTTCTTGATCCAATACTGCTTCGCCGGTCAGATAAGCCTTTTTATCCAGTTCATGCCTGTGAATAATTTCCCTGATATCCTGGATAACATTCTCTTCAGCCGCCTCAGGTAGTAGTTGAACCATGACCAGCGCTATTTTTCCATTTTCAGAAATGATCTGTCCGGCATAGTCATCATTCGATAAGACTCTATGTTTTAACTCAAGGAGTTCTGCTTCATTGTCCGGTATTTCCTCAATCAATTCCACAACCTCAATCCCATCCTCAATACCTCTGATCTCTTCGACATTGGTGATGCTCAGAACAGAATTGACCCCTTTTACTTTCTCCAAATCCAGGGTTAACCGGTCTATTTCTTGCAATGCACTAACACTGAAAACCTCATTCATATCCAGTATAATCATTGCAAACTTGGCTCCTCCGAAGGTTGCATCAACCTGGTCATAGGCTGTTTTCACGGGGTCGTCTTCAGGGAACATCTCTTCCAGATCGCTAACCACATCTACCTTGGAAAGACCGAAATAAAAAAATACTGTCAGTAAAATAACAGCAGCTATGATACTCTTTGGATATTTCCCAACGAATTTTGTTAGTTTTTCCAGCATAAGGTATTACTCCTTTTCTTCTAATTGTTTTCTTTATTATAGAAGATAGAAGTAAATAAACTATTTTATAATTGTAACAAATTGTAAAAAATTAGGTGTGTGGTATTTGTCGGGCAAAGACAGATGAGTAGGGACACGGCATGCCGTGTCCCTACTTTTTAAATATCAAAAAGACTGTTGTCCCGATATTCAGGGTGCTGCTGATTTCAATAGCCCCGCCATGAGCCTCCATAATCTTTTTACATAAACTCATGCCCAGACCATATCCCCCGGTCTTTTTTGAACGGGATTTATCAATCCTGTAAAAAGGCTCAAATATATACGGCAGTTCCTCTTCTGGAATGCCTGAACCATAATCTTTTATCTGTATTACAACTAACTTTTCTCTGTCGTCAATGGAAATTTCTACTGGTTGGCTTTTAGGCTTTGAATATTTCAATGAATTTTCAAGAATATTTTTCAATACTCTTTTTATCCGATCAGTATCTATTTCTAAGAAAACTTTTTCTGGCACAGGGATCAGTTTTACTCCAGGTGATCTGTTTTGCAGGTTTTGCACAACCTCTTTGATTAATGTCAAAACATTGGCCTTTTTTAAATTGAGTTTGCCATGATTACTATTTAATCTTTCGGTTTCAAGTATTTCTGCAATCATCTTTTCCATTTCCATCAAGTCTTCTCTAATACTTTCTTTTGTATTTCCGTCCGGAACAAACTCGAGAGCAACGTTCATTCTGGTAAGTGGAGACCGGAGTTCATGACTGACATCTAAAAGAAGCTGATCTTTTGAATAAATCATTTCACGCAGCCGGTTTGTCATAGTATTAAAAGATTCTGCAAGCTCTCTTAATTCGTCCCTTCCCCTTTTATCAGATACCTTTACCTGATAATTAAAAATACCTTTACTAATCTGCTCTACTCCTTTTGTTAGCGATTTAATCGGTCTTAAAATCCTTCTGATCGACAAATACGCAGCAGTGAATACTATAGTAAGGAAGATAATCAGAAGCACAACCAGCACTCCTATTGGAGTCTCAGCTTTTCTAAAATCAAAGGCAAAAAGATACTTGATTGAATTTCGATTTACAGCAATATAATAAATTCCTTCGTCAAAATCCGCTATCATTTGTTCATTTTTCTCTGGTGTTATTCCTTTTCTGTGTTTTGAAGAAAAAAATCTGTTATTTGTTGACCACTTAAAATTTGGATTCTCAATGCGAATATGTATTGAAAGCTCTTGAGCGATTTCCAACGCCTTAAGCGTATCTAAAGGCATACCAATCTCCTCGATAATATAGTTAGTATAATGGGCTGTATTTTTCTTAACAATGGGATTGAGTCGGCTGAAATAATATTTTGTAAAACCGGCAAAGATAAAAACGACAATGATACCGGTTATAATAATAACGATAAGAAGTTTTGTGAAAATCGAACTGTGAATCTTGCTGATAAAATCACTCATCATTATACCCTATAAACTTATAGCCTGTTCCCCAGATAGTCTTAAGAAATGATGGTTTTCTGGAATCATCTTTCAGTTTCCGACGCAGACGGCTTATAAGAACATCAATAGAACGGTCAAATGCATCCCATTCTATGCCGCGAATACTATCCATAATTTGGTTTCGTGTAAAGACCCTTCCGGGATTTTTCACAAACAGGGAAAGAATCTTGAATTCCATTGTTGTTAAATCAACATCTTCCTCATCCAGCAAGACAGAATGTTTTATCATATCGACAACGAGTTTTCCGCATTTGATGATTTCTGATTTCGAATCTTCTGAACTTCTACGAAGAACAGATTGGATGCGCGCTAACAAGTTCTCGGGGTTCAAATGGTTTGGGAAGATAATCATCAGCTCCTAATTCCAGCCCGACAATCCTATCCGTAACTTCTCCTCTTGCTGTCAGCATTATTATCGGAACTGAATATGCTTTGCGAATTTCCTTGCAAACTTCAAAACCATCCAT
>JAGMEL010000330.1 GCA_023128195.1 Caldifarciminota bacterium
TTATCTGCTATGTTGAGTTTGAAATATAGATTTTTTTCTGTTAATCTTTGATTGAACATTTTGAATATATTATTAACAAGCTTCTGTAAATTTACGTTTCCTATCTCCAGTTTTTCCTTCTCCTCAAGTTCTGAGAGCAATTGTAAATCCTGCACAATATTTATGAGTCTATCTGTATGTCTTTTGATAATATCAAGATAATGTTTCGTTTTTACATTTTTTTCTTGTTCCAGTGTTTCTACAAATCCTTTTATTGCAGTAAGTGGTGTTCTTAATTCATGAGATACATTCGCTACAAAATCTTTTTTCATCTTTGTTACTTGTAAAATTTCTGTAATATCATGCAAGGTTAGCACGATCTGTTCTGCAGAGCTCAAAAAAGCAGCACTGCATATATAATTTCTCTCATTTATTTCTATTTCTTCACTTGCTACAGTATTTTCCCTGCCAATATTTCCTATCAATGTGCCAAGTTCAAGTGACCTTATTAATTCCCAGTAGAATTTACCTTTGACTGCTGTATTGTTCACGATCTTTCCAAAGCTGTCATTACTCAATAATATTTTACCCTTTTTATTCAAAACCACAATGCCCTCCTGAATCGAAGCAATGATTATATTTAAAGCCTCTTTTTCCAGTGATAACTCAGTAACGAGTTTTTTAATCTGGGTAACCATATGATTAAAACTCTCAGCAAGTTCTCTTAACTCATCTTTGCGTTTTGAAAGTATCATTACATCAAAATCTCCAGCAGCAACACGATGCGAGGCATTAACTAATTCGCTAATAGGTTTTGATAAACTTTTAGAAAAAATTACCGCTACAAAAAGGGATACAGCGATTATTATAATTGCAATTTGAAGAATTTTTGTCTTTAAATTGTTGAGTAAACCATTTATCTTACTCAAGAATAAACTTACCCTCAAGACACCCAATATCGTATCTTCTTCATTAATTGGTATAGCAACATACAGCATTTCTTCTTTTACAGTTCGGCTAAAACGTATCGACTTTCCTGTCTTTCCTTCTAATACCTGGATTACTTCTAATCTCCTACTGTGATTCTCCATAGCCTTGGGATCTTTTTCAGAATCTGCTAAGACCATTCCGTCCGGGGCTATTATAGTAATTCTTGTCCCAATCTCTGCACCCAATTCTTTTGCAAGGGTATCTAATTCGTCGAATTTATTTTCTTTTAGGAGAGGTATTACTTCTAATTTCAAAGTAGTTGCAAGATTTTTTAAATCATTAGTCAGGGTCTGAATGTAGTGATCTTTTATTGTTGCAAAGGTAAAAAGTAAAATCAAAACAGAGAGTAAAAGAGTTATTAAAAGATAGCCACTAAATGTTTTTAAAAAAACAGACCTTTTCATTCTTCAACCTTGTATCCTACACCTCGCACATTTTTAATGAATTTGCCAGCCTTACCCAATTTTTCTCGTAAATGTTTAATATGAACATCTATTGTTCTATCAATAACAAATTTATCTTCGCCCCAGAGAGAATTCAATATTTGTCCTCTTGAAAATACCCATCCTTTTCTTTCTGATAAAGTTTTTAGGATTTTGAATTCGGTAGATGTTAAATCAATTCTTTTTCCATTAACCTTGACTTCGAATTTTTGTAAATTTATTACAAGAACCTCACCTATTTCAATTTTCTTGCCCTCTTGTTTTTGCTCTTTTCTCCGTAAAACTGCCTTTACCCGTGCAACAAGTTCTCTTGTAGAAAATGGTTTGGTAACATAATCATCTGCACCCAGTTCCAGTCCTAAAACCTTGTCTGTTTCATGCCCCTTTGCAGTAAGCATAATAATTGGTAGAGATGAAAATTCATCTTTCATTTTTAAATATTTACAAATATCAAACCCGTCTGCATCGGGTAGCATTAAATCAAGAATTAAAAGGTCTGGGATGTGGTTATTCAGAAATTTTAAAAAACTACCGGCATCTGAAAACTCTTTAACTTTAAAACTCGCTTTTTTAAGGTGAATGGAAACCAGCTCTAAAATATCTGGTTCATCATCAACAACAGCAATTAATTTGCCCGTAAGTTTCGCTCCTGAATACATAGTCACTTATATATTACGGATAGATAAAAGAATGTCAAGGTACAAGCCAGAAATCTGGACACATCTTTATCTTTTGATTTTGAATTTATCATGGGTAAAATTTCACAATAGAAATCAGGGCATTACTTAAAGTATATTGATATATGCACAATTGTGCATATGCGCATATATCGATATGAATATGCTAAACACTAAAACCTATTCGAGACAAAAAATCTGCAGAGTTCCCTGGCTGGTAGCGGACAGGCGATACTTGCCGCATTTTTTTATTTTAACTGATATACTTCACCTATTTGTAATGGCACAACCTTGATATTTGATTTTGCTTCTACTTTTCTCTTGAATTCTAAAGGATCGGCTTTCAACCTATGCATGGGAATTACAACCTTTGGTTTAATTGCTATCGCAGCTTGCACAGCCTCTTGGAGATCCATTGTAAATGTTCCTCCAATAGGAAGTAAAGCTACATCAACCTTTCCAATTTTTTTCATTTCAGGAATAAAATCCGTATCTCCAGCATGATAAATTGTTTTGCCTTGTATGGTTATTAAATAACCAACGCCATATCCTTTATGATGAAGTTTTCTGGTGGAACTTCCTTCTGGAGTATTATACGCATCAATGGCTTTAACAAGAGTATTCCCAAAAGATATTTCTTCTCCTGGACGAATCACTTTTATGTCTTTGCCTAATTCTGTAAGACAGTGTTCTGGAGCAATTATTAAAGTATCCTTTTTCTTGAGTCTATTTACTGTAACCCTCTTGCAATGATCTTTATGAAGATGTGTTATCAGGATTGCATCAGCTTTTTCTAATTCCTTTTCTGGCAGCCCATCAATCGGACCTGGCCATTTAGAAAACTCAATCTTTTTTGAATATTTCGTAAAATATGTTCTCAAATAAGCTGGATCAATATATATGATTTTATCTTTAGCCTTAATTTGAAACCAGGAACGTGGAAACCACTTTATTGATATGGACATATTTATTCCCCTTTTAGATTATTTGCATTTATACTCAACCACAGAGGAAAAACAAAATTGGTAGGTGCGTATCGCCAATCTTATTTCTTAACAGGCAAATAAATATCTAATTCAGAGTCTTCATTATCCATTCCTTTAAATCTTTCATGGTCATAGTACTCGATGAGAAAGGGATATGCCTTTTTGTAACCGGATTTTGGTAGCCACTCTTTATAAATCTTATTTGACCAATCAGATTTTATCTCTTTAGCTTTTAAAGTAAAAACAGCGTATTTAGTCTCGGGCAGAATTTTCGCAACCAGCTGTAAAGGCAAATCCTGGATTTTTTCAACTTCCACGCCAACAAATATGTACTTGTCTTTTTCATCCAATTTTTCTATGCTTCCAACCCATACCTCATAGCCAGCCTCTGATACCATTTTTTTTATCTTATCCTTGTTTTTGTCATAGTAACGCATAAACCGTTGCCATAGTTTTCCTATTTCATTTTGTTCAGACCCTCCTTTGGC
>JAGMEL010000331.1 GCA_023128195.1 Caldifarciminota bacterium
GTTCTACACGTATGTCCTTCAGATTCAATTTTCTAACGGGGCCTATCTCTAACGGGGAAAGAAACGGTTTTATACTTCGATATTTCATTGACAAACAATCAATCCTGATTAATATATGATTATGCTCTATCCAACAAGTAAATATGAAAGTCCTTTAACAACCTATAAGAGATTACTTGACAGAGAGCCGATTCCTTTTGTCGGAAGAGAAGAAATTATTTTGGAAATGCGAGAACATTTGAACGAAATTTATAACAATCAGGGGAGAGGGATGATTATATGTGGGGAGAGTGGAGTTGGTAAAACAAGACTTGTACAAACATTCTTGGACAGTATTGATAATAATGAAGTAAATATTCTCAAAGCAAAAGTTTTTGATTCTGGAAAGAAATTTATTGAACCATTTGATTCAGTGATCAATCATTTTTTTCAAAGTAGTGATTATAAGCCGAAGGTAGTAACAAATCTTATAACCTTTGACATTGCGCCGTTAATATTAAATATTTTACCCCAATTAAAGCAGTTTTATCCTATTGAAATAAGTTCCAAATCATATTCCGAGATTGAAATTTTTTCTGCAATTAATCAATTGTTCGAAAATATTTCAAGATTAAAACCAACTATCATTTTCATCGATGATATACATCTTTTACCACAGCAGTCGAATAAACTTTTAAAATTTATCCTTGAAAGAATTGATGATAAGGCTCTATTTATAATTGGATGTTTTACTGCCGATAATACACAAGATAGTTCGATAGACAGGAATTTTCCAGGAATTAAATCAAGGTTATTCAAAATCGCACTCGATAATTTTTCATTGGATGCGACAAATAAATTTATCAGTGGTATTTTTGAAGATGAATTCTCCCCTTCTTTTTATAGGTGGATATTCAGTATAACAAAAGGGAATCCTTATTTTATTAAAGAATTTGTAAAAGAACTAATCAGCCAAAATACTTTGAATTTTATTGAGAATGAAGACAAGTGGAAGATTGAGAAGAACTATAGAAGTATTCAAGTGCCCCTCAGCATCAGCAGTGTTTTTGACAGCCGTTTTAACAGACTCGATCAAAGTAAGCTTTCTTTTCTGGAAGTCGCTTCACTGATTGGTGAACAGTTTGAGCCAGAACTGGTAAGGAAGGTTCTTAAATTATCAAAGCATAATTCTGAAAAAATTATTGCCCACTTGTCCCAAGAATTTTTTATGCCAGTCAAAAGAACAAATGCTCTCCAATTTGTTCATCCTGTACAGAGAGAGATATTGAAGAGCAGGATTTCTGAATTAAAGAGTCGTTCGATCCACCGGAAGATCGCAAGGATTCTCAAGGAGTTGAGACCGTATGAATACGACTCAATAGCCAGACACGCGACTGAATTTCTTACACCACAAGAGCAAACTCCTGAATTATGCCGCTTACTGTTTAATGCTGGCAAAAGATTGGCAAATATTGGTAATTTGGGTGCTGCATTTAATTATTACCAATTGGCGCTAAAGATTGCAAAAAAATATGGTGAGAAATTACGTCTTGCACAATTAATTATTAGTGCAAGATTGGCTATTTCAACCCTTTCACTTAAACACGAACTGGCGAACCAGGAAGAGGCATCACGAGCAGCTGATGAACTGATGCGTTTTGGTCTCATGGAACTCGCTGTAGATTTACACGTTACAGTTTATAGATTTTTGTATAATCAGTGCGATTATCAAACCGCTGTCAATTACATAAGTAAAATCATAAGATCACTTCCAAAAGACGGCATAGGCGACGAAGTTATATTTAGACTAAAGATCGAACAATGTTTAGTCTGGCGGTATACTGGTAAAGTTGAGGATGCCCGACGTACTATTCGTAGATTACTTAATAAATATAATGTTCATACTAACTTTCATGCGTATTGCTATGGTCTTAATACGATTGGTTTGATATACTACCGTGAAGGGAATTTGCATGAGGCGTGTGAATACTTTAAAAAGCTGGTTCAGACGGCTGATGATTTAGGGCATTTATCAATAAAGGCAGTAGCACTGGTTAACTTGGCAGCAGCCTATACCAAAATGGGCAAGATTGAAGAGGCGCGGACTTTAATTTCGCAGTATCAACAACTTATACTGAAAACCGGACAAGAGTACAAAATGTCGATATATTGGGGATCTTGTGCATATTGTGCACTATTTCAGGGGGATTTAAATGAGGCATTGCAGTATATATCAAAGACTATTGAAAAAGCAATAAATACCCAGACTAGATTCTCATCAACATATATCAAAGCAGAAATACTTATCTATTTGGGAAGGATGAAGGAAGTAGAAGAAATCTTTACAGAATACCCATTGCAGCAAAAAGAGAAGCTTGCTTCAGAAGAATGGATTGCTTATGCTTATACTGTTCATTCAAGTTACTATTTAAGACAGAAAGATTATAGCAAAGCCTTGCGATTTATTAATAAAGCAATAAAGGTTTCTGAGGAAAATGGATTACAGATTGAATGTGGTGTAGCGATTATATTGAGGGGTATGATTAAATTCATGAAATCAGGGAAAAAGATAAGTTTAGCTGATATTAGAAAAGGGAAAAATATATTGAGGGCAAAAAATGCAAAGAGTTATCTTGCCATACTTTTGTGCGAAGCTGGTCTGTTGACAAAGAATACAAAGTTACTGAATGAGGGAATGGATTTGCTAAATGAAATAAAGGCACATAGGTGGTTATCCTTTTACGTCAAACGAATGAATGAATTGGGGTTAAAAAAAATATTTAAGTATGAAGCACCAAGAGAGAAATTACAAGTACGTACTTTTGGCGGTCTTTCTGTTAGTAAACCAGATAGTTTAGAAGGCATAACGAATAAACAGTGGAAATCGGCAAAAGCACGCGAACTTTTTTGTCTTTTATTAATTAATGCAGAGAAAAAAGGTTCAACCTGGGGTGAACTTGCTCTGCATCTCTGGCCTGATTTTGGTACAAAGGACGCACATAATAATTTCCATTTTACGCTTTCAACCCTGAGGGAGATAATAAGTGAGGATTGTATTCTTTATGAGAATCATTTTTATCGCGTTAACAAAGACAAAATTTCATTAGATTTATGGGAGTTTGAGGATCATTACAAGAAATTCAAACAACATAAATTAAAAGGGAAAATTCATCTTGCCCAGACATCTGTGAAAAATGCTTTTGAAATCAGTGATAGTGATTTCCTACCTGAATTTCATAACCAATTAATCGAAGCTAAACGTCTTGAGATTAATAGTAAAATTGAGGAAATATTATTGTGGCTTGCAAATCGTCACCTTAAAAAATTCGAATACAACGAGGCTATACGGCTTTCCCATAAATTATTGGAAAAAGACCCGGTAAATGAGGCAGCACACCGCATGGTTATGCAGGCATATATTGACTCAGGAGAAAAGGCGCGCGCAGTCAGGCAATATGAGAGACTCACCTCAATACTAAAAACAAATTTTGATATTGAGCCATCAGAGGAGACTCAGAGATTAATACAAATAGTAAAAGTAGACAGTCCCGCCGTTTCCATAAAAGAACGGGATGCGCGACCCAGCCCTTTTGTAAAAGAGCCGGGTCGGCATAAGCACTAAACAGTAAGCACCCATATATTTCCCAGATACATTCTAATTAGATTCTAATACCCTGCAAATATAATACGCCATGAAGATATGTCCTAATTGCAATTATTTTGATGAAGATGGGCAGAAGTACTGTCCATTATGCGGATGTGACTTAATAGCAAAGTGTCCAAAATGCAGCTTGCCTATTAACAATCCATTGTCACATTATTGCGCTGCCTGTGGATATAAGTTCGAAAAAATGGCGACAGCAATTAAGAAAAGAAATTCGGCGAAATAAGAAGTTAATAATTTAATTGGATGACGGATTATCCGCAGATATCTATGTGGTTAATTGTTGGATGAACAGAAAAATATATTCGTGAATATTTATGTTTAATTTAGTGGATATTCGCGATGGAACAAAGGAGGTGTGTATGTATCGCAAAGTCTTTATTGGTTTTCTTCTTATCCTTCTGACTGTAAGTTATGGTCGGGGTATAAGAGGTATTATTCATGAATCAGATAAAGGTGGGCGTTTGGTGCCCAAAATGCTCAATTATCAGGGGTATCTGACAGATACTGAGGGAATTCCGATTGATGCTATTCTTGATATGAGATTTAGAATCTATGATGTTAAGACTGGTGGTACTCCGTTATGGGATGAAGATACAACGGGTGTTTCTGTTGAACGAGGTATTTTCAATGCTCTTTTAGGAAGTGTAGATTCAATTCCTGCCAGTGTATTTACTACAGGTACTGACCGATGGTTAGAGCTTATTCTTAATGTGTCAGATACTCTAAAGCCTCGCACCAGGATTACTGCGATGGCGTATGCGTATATGGCAACCCATGCTGATACTGCAGAGTATGCAAAGAATGCAATATCAGATAATGATTGGATACGAGGAACAGGAGAACCTTTGGATACTGTTCTTTTCACGGCAAATTATCTTGGTTTAGCGCGTGGTGGTGCTGGTAATGTGCTTTATGGTGATAATGTTCATACGCATACTAATTTAGGTGGGTATGCCTGTACCACTGGTGTAAGTGGTGAGCATTTCAGTTATCTAACCATAGCTGGTGGTTGTGAGAATCGTGCAGATTCAAATTATAGTGCTGTAGTTGGTGGTTATGGGAATCGTGCCCAGGGTGAGTATTCATTTATTGGTGGTGGGGAGGAAAACTCAGCCACTGGTTTAGGTGCGGTCATCAGCGGTGGGTATGGAAATACCACTACTGCTGAATATGCGACGATTGGTGGCGGACAAGAAAACTCAATCACACCCGTAGCGGGCGGGAGTAATGCAACTATAGCTGGCGGTGCTTTTAATATTGTAAAGGGTTATGCAGCAACGGTTAGTGGCGGTGGAGCTAATACAGCCACTGGTTACGCCTCGACCGTTTGTGGCGGAGAAGAAGATTCTGCAATTGGTTCTTATTCGGTTGTGGCTGGTGGTCAAACTAATATTGCCCGGGGTGAAGCTTCCTTTGTTGCTGGTGGAAAGAACAACACTGCAAATGGTTATTATTCCTTTATTGGTGGTGGGCTGGATAATTATATTGGAGGTGATTATTCAGTAATCCTCGGCGGATATGCTGATACTATTACTGATGCTGCACATCATTCTTTTCTTTTTGGTTTTGAAAGCACATTGACCAAGGATTCAACCTTTATGATAGATATGCCACACATTCGTTTTGGCGATGAGACAAATGGTTATGAGTTTCCTACAACTGCGGGGTTAGATGATCAGGTTATGGCAATTAGTGGCACTGGTCAGTTAAGTTGGACTGATGTAGATGATAGTGATTGGGTGATCTCCGGCAATAATATGTATTCTGCAGTGTCCGGTAGTATAGGTATTGGTGTAACGAATCCGGCTCAGAAATTAGATATTGCAGGTACGGCTCAGATGACTGGTTTTAAGTTAACAACAGGTGCTACTGATGATTATGTTTTGACTACGAATGCTTCAGGTGTTGGTTCATGGCAGTTAACACAGAATGATAGTGATTGGAC
>JAGMEL010000332.1 GCA_023128195.1 Caldifarciminota bacterium
ATAAAATGTATCCAGTGAAACCTTTATCTTTGGAATAATTGGATTACCCAAACTGTCAAGCTTTGTGTAATTCATCTGATTATAACCTGATGGAGATTCATCCCAGATAATATTTATCTCATTGTATTTATTCAAAACCATTTCAGGACGGTTGGAACCTCCTCCTCCAGCCCCACTTACGGCTAAATGCGAGGGCACAATTTCTGAGCCATCATTGGCAAGTTTTGCATGCCATACACCAATACCCTGGGGCGTTTCATCACGCCAGATAAACTGCACATTATTTGAACCATCTACCGCCACCTTTACATTAGTTGAAAAAGAGGGGTTGTTAGAAACAGCTGTTTCCGGAATCAGACATGCTCCAAGACTGTCCCTTTTTGAATAGAGAACTTCAGCAGTGCCCTGAACCCAGGTTGCGGTATCCCATGCTGCCCAGACATTATTATAGGTATCAACATCAATATCTGGTTTTATCCTTGATTTAGTGTCCTCAGGAGTCAACAGTATATCATCTGACCAGCCCGGAGGATAGGCATAAAGCATTGTAGATTGCAGATTTAAAATTGCAAATTTAAGATGAGAGAAAGATGAAAGATGAAAGATGGAAGATGTTAGATAAAAGAAAGGAAAGAGAATTAGTAAGTATAGTAGTAATTTATTCATTATTCTCACCGGTTTATCTCGACTGGGATTATTTTGGATTCGTTCTTTACTTTAATTTCTATGAAGTATATACCATTGGGTAAGAAAGCATAGTTATCATCTTTGCCAAACCAGGCTAGATTATGAGTGCCTTGAGGCAAAGTCTGGTTTACCAGATTCTTAACCAGATTTGCTTCGGCATCAAAGATTTTTATTTTGGTATGAAGAGTATGCTTAAGGGAAAATGAAAGGGTTGTGCCAGTAGAAAACGTCTTTGGATTTGCATCACCGCCCCGCAATCCGCCAACCCAACCGTATAAACCTGTTCTCTGATAATCATGATGAAACTGTGGCCATTCAAGCAGATAAGGCAAAACCTTACTATCCATATTCTCCCAGACATGAAGATAACCATTATCAGATGCTAAAATTATTTCGCTCTTTTTATCACCATCAATATCGCCGATTACAGGAGATGAAGGTTTGCCAAAAAGAGGTAGAGGATAAGGTAGAATTCTTTCCCTTGTGTGTTTGAATGCATAAATGTAGTTGTTATTAGCGCCAACTATAATATCCAGATACTTGTCACCGTTGATATTGGCAATTGCCGGTGAAGTGTTAACTTGACCGCCGACTATATCTGGCCAGGGGTCGATATTTTCACCTTCAACTTTCTCCCTCAGATGAACCCTGCGTGCATCATTGCCAAAGGCGATTTCAACGCCAGGTTCTACAGGATGAATATCACCAACTGCAGGCGAGGAATTGATATCACCTTCGGTTTGACGCTCCCATAGAGTATCCCCGGTATTTGCGTTATACGCCCTGATCTTGCCGTCATTACCACCCGTAATCATATCAGCGTATCCATCATTATCCAAATCCACTAATGCCGAGGTCATTCTGCCGCTACCGTAATCAAGAACAGCAACCGAACCAGTATTATTGAAAACCTCTGTGTAGAATTCAGAAGGCTCTTTGCCATAGGAGAATACAATCTCATTATTGCCACCGCTTATTACATCCTCAATTGAGGCACCATTAAAAAGGATCGGTGGTACTTCAGTTGTTATTTGAAATGACTGAGAACCGGTGAATTCATACTGCAGAATACCGTCATGACTATAAACAAAAATCTTTATAAATATTTCAGTGCCTCCTATAGACGTGGCAAGAATGACAATTTCAGGCAAATGCATATCGTCAATATAACCAACAGCAGGTAAATCAGTAAAAATATAGTTATCTACCGGGACCTCTGCCTGCCACATAATAGTACCCTGATAATCATACACCTTTATTGAATCATGAGAAACTGCAACAATCTCAATATAACCATTATCATCTATATCACCAAGCACTACACCATATACTCCTGGAAAATACTGAGGCCAATCAACAAAAATACTGCCATCATAATTGAAAACATAAATTGAATCGTCACCGGGACAAACTATTTCTATAGAACCTGATGCATCAAGATTCGCAATTGCTGGCTGAGGTGTATGAACAGTATTGAATACCTTTTTTGGCCAACCCGATTCATATGGATACAGGGCAACCTTCTTTGTTATGGAAGATGTGTTATTGTATTCCCAGGATTCTTTAATTTCGCTATCCGGGTCTACTGTAACTATAAATTTACAATCGCCAATCTCACCATAATAATCAGGATGGGTAAGTGCGGTGTTCCAATAAACTGTTGTATCTACTGAACATCGGGGCTTAATTTCATCGAATGTAATTGTGCTGTCATAGATAGTATCTGCATTCAATACAACAGCAAAACTCACATCAACATTATATGCCGGCGTAGCGCCAATATTCCAGACCTTTGCCCGAATCGGAATTTCATCACCACCAGCAGGATAAGGGTAAGGCGGTAACAGTTTAATATCAATGCCCCGTGGTCTTACCACCAAATCAGGCAAATCAGGAAACGCCGTGTAATCACCAAGGTCTAACGCCGGGTCACCAAGAAGACACCAGGCTCCACTAAAATTGATAAGACTTTTGCCAAGAATCCAGTTTTGATTTTGCAGCAATCCTTTTAAACACAATTGCCCAGTGGACATTGTTGAAGACATATATGCGGCCTTAGCAGCACCAAAAAAAGCAACTGCTCCACCCTCAGGGTTTATAAGAAAGTGTTCACCGAGCGATATTCCCGCAGGATAACCTTGTGGAGGAGTAGAATCATAAAATGGGTGGTCCCACTGAAACATTGCGGTAAAACAGGCATCGCTGATTACAACAGGAAGTCGAACACCATTTTCCAGGTCTTTTACCCAGGACGTGTCATATTGTACCCACCAGCCTTGTGGTGCGCCATGGTCATAATAGACCGTGATAATTTCACCATGATTGAGATAATTATCTATATACACCCTAAACGTATCTTCATCAGGTTTTATTTCCTTCCACCTCACTGTCAACGTATCATAACCAATATCAGTAAAATAGCGTGTTGACTGAGTTACTTTGTAATTAAACAAATGTTCCATATCGGGATATACCCAGTCCCCGCCAGCAATTAGAAGACCTCTTCTGCGCCAATTGCCAAGGGTTGGAGATTGTTCGTAATTGATGGTCTTTTGGGCAATCGTAACCAAATCCTGCACAACAGTATCTTTTACCGGCCAACGACCAAGCATAATCTCGTCACCAAAACCGCCATTAAGATTTCTAAAATATCCTTCTATAGCTCCTAACCATTCGCCAGCAAGGGATAATTTAGTTGGTACATAATCCCAATCACCAATAAATAGACAATAGGCAAAATGATTATCAGACATTGAATTGGCATGCCAATTATTATAGGCATAAATAAGAAAATGGCGCAATTGCGCTGCAGAATCAGGTGACAAACTACCAAATTGTTCATAAACATCATTCATCTTCACAATCCCAACATCAAACTGATTATGATCAACCCGCCACTGGGCAAATTGATCAATCCAATATTGAGCAACACCTTCATTAATAAAATCTACATGGGTGACAATAATATAATCCGCAACATTATTGGTATCTAATTTCGTATAGTAATGGACAGCAGGTTCTGGAACCAACTCGGGCTCCCAGTCAATGCCTGGATAATTCAAAAGTATCTCACGTGCAATCTCCTCAAACGGACCCAAACCATTCTCATTTTCAACAACTTCACCTGCGTAGTCAATCCTCAAATTAAAGTTAGTATAAAAATACATCAGTTTTTGCTGGGGATTGAATTGAACCGGATATAAAAATACCTCAAGCACCCGCTGGTCACGCCAATGACCATCACTAATTACTTCATAAAATTTATCCGGATACAAGGTATCCTTTTGATAAAATGTGGCATCATAAGTATACACCTCTTTTGAACAGAAACAACCACTGGTCTCTTCAAAAACAATGCGCGGTATAGGATATATTAAATAGTCTTCAAATAATGTATAATCAGATTCATAAACAGTTATGTCAAAATCACAGGAATCAGGCACTGCAATCAATAACCTGATATAAGGAATCTGCGGTTTACCAGCCCTCATTGTATCCTGATCAATCGGTTCTTCAGGAATTGTAATACGTTTAAAGTCTTTATTATCAACTGTGGTATCCTGTTCATTAAAACCGAAGACTGCGGTTCTAATGAAAACACCCAGGGTGTCTGATTTCATCACCTCTTTTTCTGGTGGTAAGGGCGCATCAGACCTACCTACGACTCTTTTCCAATCAGCATTTAAAAAAGCGATTAGACATATACATAATACTAATACTTTCTTCATCACCGCCTCCTTTTTTATATAAAATATTATAACCAAAGACTATTATTTGTCAAGCACAATTTTGCATGATAATAAATCGTAAAGCAATCAGATGATATTGACAGATTGTAGATCATTCAATATAATAACACAGGAGGAATTATGAGAAACTTCATTTTACATTTGATTTTTTTTATTATAATCATCATGCCCAATCACCTGTTTGCAATACCATGGCAGCGTGATTCAGCATACTTGAATATAAAAATAAATAATGATGCAACAACTGAGGTCCAGAACGAGGAACAGATTGTAATGAATCCTAATGACACAACTAATTTAGTTGCGGTGTGGCGGGATTTCAGAGTGGGCTATCGCCAGGTTGCCTATGCATACTCTTTTGATGGTGGCTTGACGTGGGGACAAGACCTATTTGTTGAACCTGAGTATATCTGGGACAGTGACCCTGGAATAACTGTTGATACTGCTGGAAATTTCTATGCAGTAATCTTGTCATTCAACTCAACATCTGAACCAAATGGTCTTTTTGTATATAAATCAACTGACGGTGGTGTATCCTGGAGCGATCCAGTATCAGTAATCAATGGTGTGTCCGGAGTATTTGAAGATAAAGAGTTGATCGCATGCGATAGATCAGACGGCCCTTACACTGATAATCTCTATGTTGCCTGGACAAGATTTTATGCTACCCAGATTCTTATGTGCCGGTCTACTGATGGCGGTAATTCATTTGTTGGTCCGGTTACAATCAGTGATATGAATGGTGTGCAATGGCCCGTGCCCTGTGTTGGTCCAAATAGTGAAGTCTATGTTGCCTGGGTCCAATATTCACCCGGTGCGATTCGATTTGACTGCTCAACTGATGGGGGCGAGACCTTTGGAACTGACATCACAATTCAAAATGTCTCTTTTGTTTCTGGATATATTTATGGTGATATTATGGTATTTTCTTTTCCGGCAATCGATGTAGACATTACTGGTGGCTCATATAATGGAAATATCTATGTTGCTTATATGGATTATGCATCGGGAAATACTGATACTGATATATATTTTACCTGCTCCACAGATGGCGGAAATTCCTGGAGCCAAAAAATTAGAATCAATGATGACCCCCTAAATAATGGTTGCGACCAGTTTCATCCCTGGCTTTTTGTGGCACCGGATGGCAATATAATCGTTGTATTTCTGGACCGCAGACTTGATTCGGGAAATCTATTAATGGATTTGTATATGACAACCTCTACTGACGGAGGAAATTCCTGGTCGAGCAATGAAAGAATTACCATTGTATCATCAGATCCAACTGCTGGTTCGGTATTCTCAGCCTCAAATCAACCTCTGAATAAATTTCCAATAAAAATAAATCATCCTATAATACTTACTGGAAGGGCTGGGTTGCTTGGTGAATATATCGGAGTCACTGCGTCATCAATCAATGATATCCATCCAATCTGGACAGATACAAGATTTGGCAATCAGGATGTTTTCGTTGGTGTTAAAGATACTTCCAGCTATGTACAGGAATACCCGGGTAATAATATTAAAGATTTAAAATTATCTGTTTTACCAAACCCTGCTCAGGAAAAGGTTATTATCAATATTAAAATGCAACAAAACAGAATATTATCCTCAACTGCCACATTGAAAATTTTCGATACATCGGGTCGAATAGTAAAAACTTTCAGGGAATCTCAAAATCAAATTATCTGGAGAAGATATAATGATAAAGGAGTGTATGTTGGGAGAGGTGTTTTTTTCTGTTGTTTGGAAACCGACGATTTCTTTGTCATAAAAAAATTCATCCTGTTATAACCTCAGAGAGTTCTAGAAAAATCAGAAATCGCTGTAATCTTTTTATTATCTCCCTGCCCCGTGAAATAAAAGACATCCGTTATGAAAATAGGAACAAAATATGGGATATTTACATTCAATACAGTAAAACCATATTCTATGTTCATATTTCACGGGGTGAATAATCGAGAGAGCTCTGAAATAAAATTTCAGAGCTCTCATATATTGCTTGACAAATAGTAAAATATGAATAGAATGGAATTATGAAAGATATGACAAAGGTTAGACTGTTTAAATACTTGACTCCGCAGGAAGTGGATTGGATGCTGGTAAAATGGAAGAAGAAAAATATATCGGAGAGTACAGTTATTATTAAAGAAGGAACAACGGGCGATGAAATGTTTATTATTGACTCCGGGCGTGTAGAAGTCTATCTAACACGTGGTGACGTAGTGTTATTATTATCTGAATTGCAAGAGGCATCTTTTTTTGGTGAAATGGCACTGCTTACAGATAAACCGCGCTCAGCCACTGTGAAGGCTCAAACCGACTGCCGTCTTCTAATATTAAAGAAACAGGATTTTATGAATATTGTTAGTGAAAATGCTAAGGTTGCGGCAAAATTTCTTCTGGCAATGGGTGAAGACCTTTGTAATCGAATTTTGGCGACAAATGCCAATTTAGAAAATTACTTTCTAATAAACCAGGCAATTGTTGATAACGAATCATTCAGGAATTTATATATCCTAACTCACAAGGCCCCATCGTCTAGAGGATAGGACATCACTCTTTCAAGGTGGAGACACGGGTTCGATTCCCGTTGGGGCCGCATATTTAAGGAGGTTCTATGAAAAAAATAGTTGTTGTTGTTGTATGTTTATTGCCTATCCTGAGCTTTGCTCAGGAAATATCGATTTATGGTAATCGCGGTATGTTTAAACTGCAGTATGCACAGCCGCACAATATGGGTATGTTCTCATTCCATCTTGCGCCCGAAGAGAGATTTGAGAGTCGTGATGTTACGGTTCAAGGACAAAGCGTAACTGATCGTATACATTACTTCCAAATAACTACTGGATTATCATATGCGATAACAGATTTCTGGGAAATGAGATTTCATGCTGCCCCGTTTATGAAATGGTATGAGGCAAATGATTATCCTGTGGAACGAGGCGACCCTCGTCCACCCATAGGGTTTAAAACCCTGGAAATCGGTACCAAGTTTGGCAATGCGTTTATTATGAATGAGGCAACGTCTTCATTGTATGCAATAGGGCTTGATGCCTGTGTTGACTTTGGGCCAGGCCTCTCTACGGAATTCTTCTCAAATGCCTGGCATAATGACAGTGCTTTGTATGCTGACACAATCTGCGGTGTAGTCCCGCATATCCCACCTCACATTCCACATGCTGCAGATTATAAACTTACAGGACTATTCGATCTTAAACTTGGCCCCTTTGCCACTCATTTGAATTTGGGTTACTTTATAACCGGAGAAGATCAGAATCCAGGATATGTTGATCCTGCTGACCTTATCCAGAGACCGAATTATGTTGTACACGGTATTGGCATTGAATTGATTCCATCGGATGCGGCAAGAATTCTTTTTGAAGCCTATGGTATGTTTGATACTGAAGAAAGTGCTGAATCACTCTGGGTCACACCCGGCTTCAGATTTGGTTCAAAGGGTGTTAGCTTTGATCTGGGTTGTGAAATAGGTATTGTAAATCCAACAGATCAAGATCTTTGGTGGAAGGCTTTTATTAACTTCTCAGTAGGCGCAGACTTAGTTAAGGAAGTTCGCATGCCGATAGTTACCGTCAAAGTATACGATGCCAAAACTAATGAACCTATTGCTGCGATTCTTACATTTCCTGGTTCAGATAAAGAAGCTGTCCAGATATCAAAAACTGGTACTTATAAAGTTACAC
This sequence comes from Caldifarciminota bacterium, assembly GCA_023128195.1. GTDB lineage: Bacteria > Hydrothermota > Tepidihabitantia > SM23-42 > SM23-42 > SOIY01. Next base: position 8,141 of record JAGMEL010000332.1, read on the forward strand.
TCACACCAGGTAGTTATCGTGTACATGCTGTTGCACCAGATTATCGCTGGAAAGAAAAAGGTATTGCGCTTAAGGAAGGTGATCACGTTGTATTAGACTTTGACTTGAATAAAAAGCCTGTGGCAAAAATCATTGGAAAGATCTATGACATTGCGACAAAAGCCCCGATTGTTGCTGAAATAACATTCCCTCAGACCGAAGTTCCTTCAATCAATTCGGATACTACAGGTATGTACAATGTACATCTTGAGCCCGGCACCTATAGACTCCACGTTGAGGCAACAGACTATCAGTTTAGTGAAGAAGTTGTAACTATAAAAGAAGATGAAACTAAAGTAGTTGATATTGCTTTAACCAAAATTGGTGTGGATCAGGCAACACTTACGGGTAAGATCTCAGAGGTCGAAACCGGAAAACCACTCCTTGCGCAGATTACCTTTGTTAATACAAATATCCCTAAGGTTACAACTGATCCAACTACAGGTATATTCAAGGTTACTGTTCCACCAGCAACATATTCAGTTAAGGTCGAAGCCGAAGACTACATTATGGAAAGTGCACCAGTTATCTTAGCCAAGGATGAAACAAAAATCAAGAATTTCAGTCTGAAACCAATACCTAAGGTTGGTGAAAAAATTATTCTTAAAGGAATCTATTTCGACTTCAACTCAGCAGTGATCAAACCTGAGTCACATGCAGTATTGGATGATGCTTCTAAAGTACTGAAGGCAAAACCAAAGATGAGGGTTGAAATCAGCGGGCATACCGATAGTATCGGTTCTGACACCTACAATCTGAAGCTTTCACGCCAGAGGGCGAATGCAGTTAGAGATTATCTCATAAGATATCACAATATTGACCCGTCCAGGCTGATCGCAGCTGGTTATGGCGAAACACAACCAATTGCTGATAACCGTACTAAATCAGGTAGAGATCTCAATAGAAGAATCGAATTCAAGATTCTCAGCTGGGAATAAATATTTATACTAAACAAAAAGGGGCACCTGATGTGCCCCTTTTTGTTTAGGTGAACAAAATTTCAAATATTATATCTCAAGATAAACCCACTTTTTTTATAAAGGACGGGGTAAAAATAGTAGGGATTTCTGTAAACTACCCACTAATATCTGACATTTCTTGTTCAATCTTACTTAGATAGCGCAGATTACCTATAGCCTTAAATATTCGGTTCGATTCCAAAAACATCTTCTGGGCACGTTTGAACCTCTTATCTTTTTTGTAGGCAACCCCCCTTAAATAGAAAATTTCGCCAGAAATCCTGTTAACTGGCAAAGCTTTTAAATAATTGTATGCTTTGTTGTAATAAGAATGGGCTTTAGTATATTTTTTTAGTTCTACAAGCACCTTGGCGCGATGTATCAGGCTGTAAATCTTATACTCAACATCACGTTCTATTTTCAATTGTGAGAGCAATTTCTTTGATAAAATATCTGCTCTTTTTAGTCGCCTTAAAATTAAAAGATACTCGATTTCTTCCATTACACAATCAGTATTTGGATATCTCAGGTTTATCTCTTTTGCCACTCGTAAAGCCCCCTTCAGGTACGATTTTCCCTTTTTGATCTTTCCTTTTTCACGATAAAATTCACTCATACCAAGGTTACTAAAAATAATCCCTACATGAAAATTTATTCCTCTTGCATATTTAATTGCTTGTTTGTAATTTAATAGCGCCTGGTCATCCATCATCCGGTAATAATTAATTTCACCAAGATTTTTGTACAGAAACACTGTAGTTTCCTTAGCTCCAATCAATTTTGCCTGTTTAAGTGCCAGCAGATAATACTCTTCTGCTTTTGCAAGATCGTAATTAGCATACAGGGCTCCAATATTATTAAAAGTTGTAAGAATGCCTTCTTGATAGCCAATTTCTCTATAGATTTTTAGCGCCTTATTGTAAAATTTCTCGCCAAGTTTAATATTAAATTTCTGGTGGTAATTTAAGCCAAGATCAAGATAACACGCAGCAATGCGTTTTTTGTCACCAATAGTTTCCCTTATTTTTAAACCCTTCTTAAAATATAATTCTGCCTTTTTAAATTTACCCTGCTGCAAATGTATCACACCAAGGACGACATATGTGTCACCAAGGGCTTGTTTACCCATCTGTCTTTTCTTCTTCAACATATTCTCACATTCTTTCTTTGCACGCAAGTACTGCCCTAAACGTGTATACAACCAGGTTAAATCTGTCCTGAAAGTATAAACTGCCTCTGTTCCCTGAGTCATTTTTAATCCAGTTTGATAACATTTTAGACTTTTTTTGTAATCCCCCATATTTTCATATACATTACCAAGTTTCTCGCAGATTTTATGAGAATTGGGATTTATTTTTAAACAAATATTTAACTGTTGTTTTGCCTTCTTATAATCACCGGTCAAAAAATAAATTTCGGCAAGTGAAAACTTTATTTTAAAAATTTCTTCAATATCATCTTCATATTTCAACGCGTTCTCAAAAAATTTCACTGCTATTGTGTGGGCATAGTTATCCTTTGCCTTTAATGCTGCCTTTTTTGAATAGTGTAGAGCTTTTAAAGAATCATTTGCAATTGTGAAGTGCGTTGCCAATTGTTCAAGATAATTTGCAATTACATCCCGGTAGATAATTTCAATCATTTCACCCACAGCTTTGTGATACTGCATCAAATCGCTTTTTAAGATATTTTTATATACTATCTGCCTAACAATATCTTCAGAAAAGAAAAAAATATCGGGCATACTTTCTTTAATAAATCCTAACCTGCGAAGTTCATCAATCGCATCAAGTATCTGCCCAACATTCCTTTTACCTGCCCTTGCAATAGTTTCAGCTTCAAATTCTTGACCAAAGACGGCTGCGATTTCTAAATATCTCTTTATTTCAGGTTCGAGAAATTTCAGCTTTCTCTTTATTGTTTCCTCTATTGAACTAGGGATTATTACTTCAAGGTTATCAGCAAATACCCATTCCTTTCCATTCCAATAAATTTTTTGCTGCCTCTCTAATTCCCTCAGTATTTCTTCAAGATAAAAGGGGTTACCACCACTCTTATGATAAATCAATTCGGCAGATGGAGAAGGAACTACACCCATAATTGCTTCGAGGAGTTGGTCAGATTGCGTTTTATTTAGAGACAACAATGTCATTTGTGTATAAAGTTTTTCTCTCGCCCAAATCCCCCAAAAATCAGAAAGCGGAGAATTTTTAATTTCCTCAACTCGATATGTCCCCAAAATCTTGATATTGCTCGTAATGCTTCTCATGAGAAAATCTAAAAGTTCACAACTCGGTCGATCTGCCCAGTGGAGGTCATCTATCAATAATATAGTTTTATCTGGTGAAAAAATTTCAGAGATCCTGTTCATAAATTCACTTACCGAATTATACAGCCGATACTTGTCCAAACTTTCAGGGTGTGCAATCCTTACTACACGCTCTGCAGGTAGAATTTTTTTAATCTCTGATTGATAAATCTCCGGCATCTGTTTAAAAACACGTTGAATAAGACCAAAATCTTTATTTATCAACTCGTTAAACATATTTTTAAAAGGATGGTAAGGAACCGATGACAGTGCTGCATATGCATTACCTTTTAAGAGAATGGGAGTTTTAAGTCGTGCTTTAATCTCAAAGGCAAGTCTTGTTTTTCCAATACCAGCTTCGCCAGTAATGAAAATTGTATTATAATTCTTTAACTGATCAAGACACCAATTAGATTCATCATCTCGGCCAATAGTTACAGACGATGGAATTTGTAGTTTTTTAACAATTTC
>JAGMEL010000333.1 GCA_023128195.1 Caldifarciminota bacterium
ATCTCCTACTGTAATCGTGGTAATGACCCCATTGGTTGCGCCATCAATCACCGTGACATTATCATTAAATAAATTAGTGCAGTAGACCTTGTTATTGGTCGGATTATAGACCAAAGCATAAGGGTAAAGTCCTACTCCAATCGTGGTAATGACCTTATTGGTTGCGCCGTCAATCACCGTGATGTCGTTACCCCATGTATTAGCGCAGTAGACCTTGTTATGGGTCGGATTATAGACCAAAGCACAAGGCCTATCTCCCACTGCAATTGTTGTTTCAAGCCATTGGGCGTTTGTTAGTGTTACGAATGCAAAGATTAGTATAGCACACAATTTCATATTCTTCATTTTTCCTCCCCGCTTATCACGGTCTTGCGTTGTTAATTGTACAAAAATACTTAAATAAATTCCATAATTATATAATATTATAAGAGTATATCGGTATATGTCAAGGGTGAAAAATATCTGGTATCTAGTGCCGTTTCAAATAGTTCGTGTTTTATTTGTACACGAACACCAAAAATTGTAGTGGCAGACCTTGGTCTGCATTTATTAGTCGAGCAAGCTCGACCACTACAGAATTGGAAAATTGAACATTTTCGATTTGAAACGGCACTGGTATCTTCCATCTTCCATCTAATATCTTTCATCTTTATTCATTGACATACTGTATTATTTTGCTATAATGCACAAGGGAGATTAATGCTTGTATTATTATTTCTGCTTGTAGATTCACCTGTTATCATCACTGAAGTAATGTCAAATGTAAAAGGTTCAGAATCTGGTTCGGGTAGTCCAGGGGATAGAAATGAATTTGTAGAAATCTATAATCTGAGCAGTGATACAATAGATCTTGTAAATTATTTAATCTATGATTTTGATGTTAATGCCGATGAAATATATCCCTGGGAAGATGATTCGATTTTAATCAATTATCCTGACTTAAGAATTAATTCAACCCTTATTTATCCCTGTTCCTATGCCTTGATACTTGATAGGGAATATACGAGTTCAGATACTACAGGTGGTAATGTTCAACCTTATAATATTCCGGATTCAACTTTGATTTTAACCACTGATGATACAACGATTGGAAATGGTCTTCAGAGTTCAGATCCCTTAATAATGTATTCAATTGCTGATGCCTGCACAACATCATTTGGCACACCGTATGATACTTTAGATGATTTTCCTTCGGACCCCGGGGATGGTATATCCTGGGAAAGGATTGACTTGAATTTACCTGATACAGTTTCGAATTGGCTTCCTTGTATGGACTCATCAGGCTGCACTCCAGGAAAAGAGAATAGTACTACTAATGCCTTTGACCTCGCATTGGAAACACAATCTATTATTTTGACACCCGCATCTCTTAAAACAGGTGAGGATGTGAATATTGAAATAAGAGTTAAAAATCTTGGTTTAAGAGAAGTTAGTGAATACGAATTATTGATTTTTGATGACGAGAATAATGATAGTATTATGAATGCAAATGAGTTATTGATTCAAATTGACGGTGACCTTGTTTATCCGTCTGACAGTGTATCATTGTTTTTTACTTTTAGTCATCCTTCACAGGGTATGCATAATCTCGGTTTTAAATTGGATTTTTCTGATGATATAAATTTAGAAAATAATCTTGTTTTTAAAGAACTCATAGTTTCAGGCGAAATTGGTGAATTGGCGCTCTCGCCCCGGATATTTACGCCAGATAATGATGGAATAAATGATCGTCTACAGATCGATTATCGTCTTCCAAAATCCGGGGGTCTGCTTACCCTATTAATATTTGATACCCGCGGTAAATTATTGCATAATGTTTGTAAAAAAGAACCGTGTTCAGCAACAACAGGGACAATTTTTTGGAACGGGGAAGCTGGAGCAAAAAAAATCCCATCCGGCATGTATATTGTTTATCTTGAATATCGATATCAAGGCAGCGTAACAAAGGCTAAGAAAACAACAGTATTGGCGAGATAATTCATTAAATATCAGGGGATTTTTCTTTCATCGCGAATCCCGTCCTTTTTTTGAAAGGCGGGATGATCCTGCGTTTCCTGCGAATTCCGACATCAAAAGGGCGGGGTGATACTGCGAGTTCCGCCATTCTGTTTGGCGGGACGATACTGCGTTTTTCCGTTGACTTTTCGCATTTTTTGGCTATAATAATCCATGGCTAAAAAGACCCCATTTTATGATATGCATCTAAAAAATAATGGCAAAATTGTTGAATTTACTGGATATTTAATGCCTGTGCAGTTTGAAGGCATTATCCCGGAACATCAGGTTGTGCGTAATTCTGTGGGTGTGTTTGATGTTTCGCACATGGGTGAGGTCGAGATTCGAGGCAAGGATAGGATAAAGTTTGTTAATTATATTACAACGAATGATGTCTCAAAACTGGCGCTCAATCAGATTCAATATTCAACTATGCTTTATCCGGATGCCGGGATTGTTGATGATCTTCTGGTTTATAATCTTAAAGATAGGATGTTCCTTGTTGTGAACGCAGCAAATACAGAGAAAGATTATAAATGGATTTTAGATAATAAGCAGTTTGATGTTGAAATTTCAAATTTGAGTGATGGAATCGGTCAATTAGCAGTACAGGGACCAAAAGCAGAAGCAGTGGGGCAGAAACTATTCGATTTTAACCTCTCGGAATTGGAATATTATTGGACGACCGAGGTGAAGATAAAGGATATTCCGGTTATTCTATCCCGTACTGGTTATACTGGTGAAGATGGATTCGAGATTTATCTTGATGAAAAATATGCTGTCCGGGTCTGGGATATGGTTTTTGAAGCTGGTAAAGAATTTGGTATTAAACCAATAGGTCTTGGAGCAAGGGATACCCTGCGATTTGAAATGAGATATTGCCTTTATGGTAATGACATTGACAAGACCACAAATCCATTGGAAGCCGGGTTAGCCTGGATTGTAAAATTTGATAAGGGTGATTTTATCGGGAAAGAGAGTTTATTAAAAATAAAAGAGGAAGGTCTAAAAAGGAAATTGGTTGGATTTGAGGTGGTTGATAAAGGTATTCCAAGACCCCATCAGGAAATTCATAATGAAGAAAGGAAGCTCGGATTTGTGACTTCTGGTACATTTTCGCCTTCTCTTAAAAAGGGAATTGGTATTGGCTATGTGGAACTGCCTCATAATAAGGTTGGAACAATATTGAAGGTGATCGGGAAAACCCCTATTGATGTTAAAATTATTAAGGGCCCATTTTATAAACGAGGAACACATAAGTAGCTAATAGCTAATATGAGGAGGTGTTATGGCAAATATAATAGAGGGTGTAAAATATACAAAAGAGCATGAATGGGTTAAAATAGATGGTGATATTGCAACCACCGGTATCACTGATTATGCCCAATCAGAATTGTCTGATATAGTTATGGTTGAACCACCAGGTATAGGTCAAAAGATTAAAGCAGGAGATGCAGTTGGGACAATCGAGGCAGTAAAGGCAGTAACTGACCTTTATGCATGTTTAAGTGGTGAGGTGACTGAGGTTAATGATGCAGTTGTAGCAGATCCTTCAATAATGAATAAAGATGCGTATGGCGAAGGTTGGATCTACAAGGTGAAGATAGATGCTCCAAAAGAAATTGATAATCTTCTGTCACCTGAACAGTATAAAGAATTGATTGCAAAGAGTTAAATGCACTATCTCCCACTAACATCACGAGACGAGAAAGAAATTTTAAACAAGATCGGCGTTTCCTCGTTCCAGGAATTGATTGATAAAATAATTCCTGAAGATTTACAGTATAATGGGAAATGTGGATTACCAGATGCCGTGAGTGAAAATGAAATAAGGAAAATCTTGAGAAGCTTAGCAGGTGAAAATTATAATAATAACAATTATCTGTCGTTCTTAGGAGCTGGCGTATATGATCATTACATACCAGCAATCGTGGATAGCTTAATTTCAAGGAGTGAATTTTACACTGCATACACGCCATATCAGGCAGAGGTTTCTCAGGGTACCTTACAGACAATATTTGAGTATCAAAGTGTGATTTGCGAGCTTACTGGAATGGAAATTGCCAATGCATCGATGTATGATGGTGGTTCGGCTTTAGCAGAGGCATGCCATATGGCATGTACAATAAAAAGAAAACAAAAGGTTATTCTTGCTGATTTAATTCACCCTTTTTATCAGAAAATTGTGCAGACATATACAAAAGAATGTGGTGTTGAAATTTTCTTCTGTCCTGCAAAGGATGGAGTAGTTGACCTTAACGTATTGAGAGATTTAATTGATGAGGATACAAGTTGCGTTTGTATTCAACATCCTAATTTTTATGGTTATTTAGAAAGGATGTCGGAAATTGAGCAATTAGTTCATTCCAAAGATGCACTGCTGATTTCTGTTGTTGATCCGATATCCTTAGGCATCATTGCACCACCGGGTGAGTACAATACTGACATTGCCGTGGGTGAAGGACAGGTAATGGGTGTCCCCCAGGGGTTTGGAGGACCTCTTTTAGGAATTTTTGCGTCAAGGAAGGATTTTGCACGCTTCTTGCCAGGCAGGATTGTTGGTGAAACAACTGATGTCGAAGGTAAGCGCGGCTATGTTCTAACCCTGCAGACCCGTGAACAACATATAAGAAGAGCTAAAGCCACATCCAATATCTGTACTAACGAGGCGTTATGTGCATTGAGCGCGTTAATTTATTTGTGCAGTCTTGGCAAGCAGGGAATAATTGATATTGGTAATTTATGTATAGCTAAGAGTCATTATTTGTACAATAGAATAAAGGAATTAAAAGGTATCAGACCTGCCTTTGAGCAGGAATTCTTTAAAGAATTTGTTGTTGAAACAGAAAAATCAGCAGAGGACGTACTTGATTCACTGCTTGAGGAAAAGATATTTGGAGGAGTACCACTTTCAATTTTCAATAAGGATTTAAAGAATCATATTTTACTTTCAGTAACTGAAAAAAGAAGCAAAGAAGAGATTGATAAATTTGTAGATAGCTTATCAAGGATCCTTTAAAAACAAGATTACAGAAATATAAAAAAATGATTACGGAGATAAATTAATATGATTACAGTGATGAATTCTTTAATACATGGAAGATTAAGATGCCAGTTACGTAATCTGTGTAATCTGCGTTTTTCATCTGTGTAATCTGTGTCATGAATATTTTATTCATCGGTGACATCATAGGTAGCCCTGCTCGAAAAAAGATTTGTTCACAACTTCCTGACATTATAGAGAAAGAAAATATATTTTTTACTATTGCGCAAGGGGAAAATCTTGCCGGTGGCATTGGTATTACAGAAAAAACTGCGAAGGAATTATTCAAAGCTGGGGTAGATTGTATTACTACAGGTAATCATGTGTGGAAACATAAAGAAGTCTATAAATATCTTGATGAAGAAACACGTTTGCTGCGACCTGCAAATTATCCTGAAGGTGTTCCAGGAATAGGGTATTTTGTTTATGAAAAAGAGAATTGCAAGATTGGTGTCATAAATTTAGAGGGCAGGGCGTTCATGAAGCCATTGCAAGATCCTTTTAGTATTGGCAAGAAAATTGCGGAGTCAATGTATAAAGAAACAAAAAATATTCTTGTCGATTTCCATGCTGAAGCAACAGGCGAAAAAAGGGCGCTCAGTTTATACCTTTCTGAATATACTACAGCTTTTATTGGAACCCATACACATGTACAGACTGCTGATGAACGAATCATCAACAGTAAGACTGCCTATATTAGTGACGTCGGGATGGTGGGTTCTATGGATTCGGTGATCGGTGTAAAAAAAGAAGAGATCATTAAACATCTTTTACTATCACTGCCACAGAGATTTAAAGTAGCAAAAGAAAATATTTTAGCCAATTGTGTAATAATCGACTTTGATGAAAAAACCGGCAGAGCATATTCAATAATCAGATATAATTTTTGAGTAGTGTTTTTATCAAGGAAGTTCTCGACAGGCTCGCCTGTCCCGAAAGAAATTGAGGGGAACAGTAATGAATATTTATTCTTCGAGCGACCCAGCACTTTTGTAAAAGTGCTGGGGAGTCGAGAAGCACCTTCGAAAATATAAAAAAATGAATTGGAAATGGTATGTTTATATTATTGAATGTGAAGATAAAACATATTATACTGGTTTGACTTGGAAACCTGATCTTCGTTGGACTCAACACCTTTCTGGTTTTGGTTCTAAATACACATCGAAACATAGACCTAAAAAATTAGTATATCTGGAAGAATATGATAATTTTGAACAAGCAAGAAAACGGGAGCGACAAATAAAGAACTGGAGTCAGAAAAAGAAAAGAAAACTGATTAATGGAGAATGGGGGAAATGGTGAAATTAAAATTCTTTAATTCTTCGAGTGTATCCCGCTTTCTGAAAAAAAGCGGGATACATCGAGGGGTTCCGTAGAAAATATTATAAGGAAGTTCTC